>JBLHLN010000050.1:0-10844 GCA_047620565.1 Woeseiaceae bacterium | reverse complement strand
CGGCGTACGGGATTTTGCTCCGGCGATCGCGACGACGGGTGAAGTAATACGGGGATTCCGGGAAATAGCCGAACGCGGCCAGGATTGCCGATTCGCCAATTGTCGCCACCTCAGAGAACCAAACTGTGCCGTAAAGACGGCCGTTGAAAACAGTGACATTAGCGAACGCCGTTACGAGAGCTATAGACGACTATCGTCCATGTCCTCCGACTTCGCCGAGCGCCAGCGATAGGCAAGCTAACCAGGGGGCCAGGAAAAATCGCGACCGCCCAGTAAGTGCAGATGGATATGAAACACCGTCTGACCGGCGGCTGCATTGCAATTCATCACCAGCCGATAACCGGCGTCCGCAAATTCCTGCTCTTTTGCGATATCTCGTGCCGCCAGGTACAGGGCGCCAACATCATCCTTGTCAGAATCATCGAGATCGTTAATGGTTGCTACATGTCGTCGCGGCACAATGAGCACATGTGTTGGGGCCTGGGGATTGATATCTCTAAAGGCGACGACCTGATCGTTTTCGTAGATGATCCCGGCATTAATTTCGCCAGCGACAATTTTGCAAAACAGGCAATCAGGTTGGGTCATGTCCGTTGCACTCCGGATGTTGGACTGATTCTTTCAATCGACAGCGCGCCTGCCAAAAAATGCATGCGACAACGTACCGCCATCGACATATTCAAGCTCGCCGCCGAGCGGCACGCCATGCGCGATGCGACTCGCCTGTACCTTAAACTTTGCGGCAAGATCCGCCAGGTAATGCGCTGTTGCATCTCCTTCTACGGTTGGATTCGTCGCAATAATCAGTTCAGTAATCTTGCCTTCCGAAATCCGCGACTCGAGGCCATCCATGCCAAGCTCGTCCGGTCCGATGCCATCCAGTGGTGACAAGTGGCCCATAAGCACAAAATACAGTCCCCGATATCCAGTGGCATCCTCGACCGCCATGACATCGGCAGGCGACTCGACCACACATAACAGGCCCTCATCGCGACCAGCTGTGCTGCAGATACTGCACAAATCATGTTCTGTGAACATGCGGCACTGACTACAGTGCCCGATTTCCTTAACAGCGTCCGCCAGTGCGATCGACAACTGTTCGGCGCCACCACGGTCGCGTTCCAGCAGGTGAAAAGCTATGCGTTGCGCCGACTTGCGCCCGACGCCCGGCATACAAGAGAGCGTTTCGATCATGCGCAATAGGAGTGGTGAATATGACACGCAGGTAGTTACCGTGACTCAGAACGGTAATTTCATTCCGGCCGGCAGGTTCAAGCCGGATGTCATGCCTGAAAACTTTTCCTGGACCGTCGACTCAACTCGTCGTTGCGCGTCATTGAAGGCTGCGATTATCAGATCTTCCAGCATTTCCTTGTCATCACTCAGCAACGAATCATCGATCTGCAGCGCTTTGACCTCGTGTTTACAGGTCATCGTAATCCTGACCAGTCCGGCCCCGGACTCCCCCGTTACTGTAAGACTGGCCATCTCTTCCTGCGCTTTTTGCATATCGGCCTGCATTTGCTGGGCCTGTTTCATCAGTTGACCGATGCCGCCTTTCATTCTTCTTACTCCTGAGTCGCCGCGGACTGATTAGATAATATTTCGATAGATTCGGGTTTCAGCTCGGCACCGAACATTTCCTGCAACGCCTGTACATTCGGATCCGCTTCCAGAGCACTTCTGGCAGCCGCCATTTTTTCGTCAGAACGCCGCTCTTCTTCCTGAATCGGTGTTTCCTTCTGCACATCACCTATTGCGATCGTTATGTTGATACGTAATTTTTCGCCGAAATGGCCTGTCAGAGACGCAGCAATCGCGGCTTGTCGCGGCCCCGTCAGTAACGATTCAGAGCGTGCGTCCAGACCGAGATTAATTACGTTGCCATCACGTCCGATATAGGCGCAATTGCTCGCCAGCAGTTTATTGGCGCCGTTCAGGTCCAGATCGTCGATCAACACTGACCAATCCGGCTCCTGCCATTCGTGCCCAACTGCACTGGCCTGCGCATTCCCGGTTTTCGCGACCGGTGTTGCCCGCAGTGCGGCAGAAACTTTTTCAGCGTCTGCATTGTCGGCAATCTGCCTTTGGCCGCTGCCGCCAGGCTGAAATGCCAGCATGCGCAACAACGTCATCTCAGCGCCACTGCGCGGATCGGGAGCAAGATGCAGGTCACGACGGCCAATCAATGCGGTCTGATAAAAGAGCTGCACGTCCTCGGCCGCGAAGCCTGACGCCAATGTCGCAAGCTCTGCTTCGTCGATGTCATCGTCTCCATTCGTTGCCCCGATAACCTGATAGACAGCGATCCTCTGCAGAATTCGAGCAAGGTCATCCAGCAAGCGGGCATAGTCCGGAAACTGCTCATCGATTTCTGCAATGGCAGCGATAACGCCGCCAGCATCACCGGCAGACAGCAATCGCAGGATTCGATTCACATATTGCCCGTCAATTGTGCCAAGCATTACGCCAACCGCTTCTTCACTAACTTTACCACCGCAATAGGCAATCGCCTGGTCAAGCAAGCTCAACGCGTCGCGTAAACTGCCGTCCGCCGATCGCGCAAGCATCGCCAAAGCCGGCATATCGAATTCGATCTTTTCTTCATTACAAATCAGTTCGAGACGATCCCTGATCAATTTTGGCGTCAGCCTTTTCAGGTTGAATTGCAGGCACCGGGACAACACGGTAACCGGTAGTTTTTGCGGATCAGTAGTGGCTAACAAGAATTTGACGTGTGGTGGTGGCTCTTCCAGAGTCTTCAGAAGCGCGTTGAAAGAACTCTTGGACAGCATATGAACTTCGTCGATCAAATAAACCTTGAATCGACCGCGCGCTGGCGCATATTGAACGTTGTCGAGCAATTCCCTTGTGTCATCTACCTTGGTTTTTGATGCTGCATCCACCTCAATAAGGTCAACGAATCGGCCTTCATCAATTTCGTGACATGCACTGCACTCGCCACAAGGCGCAGAAGTAACGCCCGTGTCGCAGTTCAGCGCCTTCGCCAGAATCCTCGCGATGGTCGTCTTGCCAACGCCGCGGGTGCCGGCGAACAGGTAAGCGTGATGTAGCCGGCCACTCTCCAACGCATTGCTTAGCGCCTGCAGAACGTGCTCCTGTCCAACCGTTTCAGCGAAATTTTTTGGTCGCCATTTTCGGGCGAGAACGAGGTAACTCATAGACTAGCCAGTGACCTGATAATTGCGTGCGAGATCACACAGTGTAACCAAAGAGACGCGTTCGACACAGCTTCATAAGTGCTGCAGCTTTTTCGTCGGCAATAGAAAGTGGTCCGCACCAGCCGTTCCCCGGCACCCGGCGTCGCCGCTGCCGCTGCTCCCTTCCGGGTCTGACGGGGTTCACGGGTGGCCGTCGCGGGGTGACCGGCACGGACCGGCGGCGATTATCGCCCCACAAAGGGCGTGACACAATGCCAAAGCCAGTACCCGGCGAAATTATGACTGCTACCGGAGCCAATTGGTTGCTATCCTCTCGTACTGCACGAGGCGCAGACCCTGGTCCTGCAGCCACCACAACAATCCGCAATAAGAACAGGAGAACCGGATGTCCCGACTACCCGATTTCGCAACGGTCGATCCATTTGAAGGTATGACAGGAGCTGATCCCGGCACTTTGCAAAACCTCGTTGGCGGTGCCTGGCATGACAGTGATGCAGGCTACGAAGACATTATCGACCCAATGAATGGCGAGGCATTCCTTAAGGTGCCCGACACGCAGAATCATGAACCGTTCATTGCCGGCCTCAAAAGCTGCCCGAAATCCGGGATGCACAATCCACTGAAAAACCCGCAACGGTATGTTCACCTTGGCGACGTTTGTGCGAAGGCAGCAGCCCTTCTGGCGCAAAAAGATGTAGAGGATTATTTCACCAAACTGATCCAGCGCGTCATGCCGAAGAGCTGGAACCAGTGCCGTGGTGAGGTCGTCGTTACGCGCCTGTTTCTGGAGAATTTTGCCGGTGACGGCGTGCGTTTTCTGGCGCGCGGCTTCTCGAACCCGGGCAATCACACTGGCCAGGAATCGCGCGGTTATCGCTGGCCCTATGGACCGGTCGTTATCATTGCGCCATTTAATTTTCCGCTGGAAATTCCGGCACTGCAGCTTGTGGGTGCCCTGGCGATGGGCAACAGACCATTAGTCAAGCCGGAGTCAAAAGTAAGTGTCGTTTTCGAGCAGTTTGCGCGCCTGCTAATTCATGCCGGTTTGCCGAAGACGGACATGGATATGATCCATTGCCGCGGCGTCGCTATGGGAAAATTGGTCGAGTCGGCGAAAGACGATATTCGCCTGTTGCAATTTACTGGCTCAAGCGCAGTGGCAGAACATTTATCGGAAGTAATGAGTGGCGCGGTGCGTATCGAAGACGCAGGCTTCGACTGGAAAGTGATCGGACCTGACTATCACGAAGAATGGCTTGATTACGTTGCCTGGCAATGCGACGAAGACGCCTACAACGCGGCCGGGCAAAAATGCTCGGCGCAAAGCATTGTTTTTGCCCACGACAACTGGGCTGACGAGCTACTTCCCAAACTGGCGAAACTGGCGGCGAGACGCAAACTGGACGATTTATCTTTAGGCCCGATCCTGACCTGGTCGGACGAAGAGATGAAGGCGCATATCGACGCCATACTGGCTATTCCTGGCGCCGAGTTACTGTTCGGTGGAAAGCCGTTGCAGGGACATTCCATTCCGCAGTGCTACGGTGCGATTGAGGCTACCGCCATCAGGGTGCCGCTGGATGCCGCACTCGGAGAACACTTTTCACTGGTAACGACTGAATTGTTTGGTCCCTTCCAGATCATCGTGACCTGGGGTGATGACGAATTACCGAAGGTTCTGCAAATACTTGAACGCATGTCCCATCACCTGACCGCAGCGGTGGTCAGCAGCGATGTTGCTTTTCAGAATGAAGTCCTTGGCGCGACTGTCAACGGCACAACGTATTGCGGAATTCGTGGTCGGACCACCGGCGCTCCGCAAAACCACTGGTTTGGCCCGGGCGGAGATCCGCGAGGTGCGGGAATTGGCACGCCGGAGGCGATCAGTATTACCTGGAGCCATCACCGCGAAATTATCGTCGATCAGGGGCCGCAGCCGGAAGGCTGGCAGATTCCGCCGCTGACCTGACCATTCGCCGCCTGGTCTGAGACATGGACAGCAAACTGCCGGACACCGGCACGACGATTTTCGCAGTCATGAGCGCGTTGTCCGATGAGTGCAACGCGATCAACCTGTCCCAGGGCTTTCCAGGCTTCAACCCGTCTCAGGACCTGCTGGATCTTGTCACACATTATTTGAACCAGGGCGCGAATCAATATGCGCCGATGCCCGGCGTGCCTTCACTGCGTCGTGCGATCGCTAATAAAGTCGCAACACTTTACGGTCGTGATGTAAGTGCTGAGTCAGAGGTTACAGTTTGTGATGGCGCTACCGAGGGCTTGTTCAGTGCGATCCAGGCAATTGTGCGCGCGGGTGACGAGGTTATCGTCTTTGATCCCGCCTACGACTCATATGAGCCGGCCGTTACGCTGGCAGGCGGCAACACGCGACACCTGCCGCTGGTCACGACGGCCGACAACGCAGATTTACATATCGACTGGGATTGTTTGAAAGACGCTCTAAATGAACGTACCCGATTGATTATATTGAACTTTCCGCACAATCCAAGCGGCGTGATTCTGGCCAGCGAGGATCTCGATAAACTGGCAGAAATTGTTCGCGATACCTCGATCTACCTGCTTTCAGACGAAGTCTATGAACACATCGTTTTTGATGGCGCGATTCATCAAAGCCTGATTCGTCATGACGAGCTCTGGGAGCGTTCGTTTGTCGTCTCTTCTTTTGGCAAAACCTATCATGCGACCGGCTGGAAGGTGGGCTACTGCGTCGCACCGCCTGCGCTGACAGTTGAGTTTCGCAAGATTCATCAATGGACGTGCTACGCCGTAATAACGCCCGTTCAGCACGCGCTCGCCGATTACATGCAACAGACGCCGAATCACTATACCGAGCTACCGGTTTTCTATGAGCAGAAAAGAGATCGCTTCTGTGAGCTGATAAAAAATTCCCGATTCAGGTTCAGGCCGGCACACGGCACATTTTTCCAAATACTCGATTACTCAGCGATTACCGATGAGGATGATGTCACCTATGCAAGCAGGCTGACGCGTGAAATCGGCGTAGCGTCAATTCCGATATCCGTTTTTTGCGAGTCGCCGCCGCCACAACACCATTTAAGATTTTGTTTTGCCAAAGACGATGCAGTGCTTGAAGAAGCAGCTGCGAGACTATGTCAACTCTGAACGTAACAATTGTTCAGGCCGATTTGCATTGGCACGATGCCAGCGCGAATCGTTTGACCATTGGCCAAATGCTCGAAGAACTGACCGACACAACAGACCTTATTGTCCTCCCGGAAATGTTCACGACCGGTTTTACCATGGACGCACCCGCTCAGGCGGAAACCATGAATGGCGCGTCAGTGAACTGGATGTCGCAGTTGGCACACGAAAAAAACGCATCTGTATGCGGCAGCCTGATCATTGAGGAAAACGGCGAGTACTTTAATCGATTTATTTGCGTCAGCCCTGCAGGGGGGATAGTCGAATACGACAAGCGGCACCTGTTTCGCCTTGCTGACGAGCACAAGCACTTTTCGCCCGGATCAAATTTCGTGACCTTCGAAATCAACGGCTGGCGTATCTGCCCAATGATCTGTTATGACCTGCGTTTTCCGGCGTGGAGCCGCAACAGGAATGACTATGATTTACTGCTGTACGTCGCCAACTGGCCAAACAGGCGGCACCTGGCCTGGGAAACTCTCTTACGTGCACGAGCGATCGAAAACCTGAGCTATGTGGCCGGCGTCAACAGGACCGGCTTCGATGGCAATGAACTGCCATATGATGGCGGCAGTGCCATCATCGATTTCCTGGGTCAGGACGTCGAAAACCTGGGCAAGGCGGTCGGCTTGACAACGGCAACACTCGATCTTGATAAATTAAATGTGTTTCGCGAGCGATTTGCATTTGACAAAGACGCTGATATCTTTTCCATAGACGCACGGGACGAAAACTGAATCATGTCGGCGAATAAATTTCGATATACAACCGTTGTTGCGGTTGTGATTGCGAACATGGTCGGCACAGGTGTTTTTACAAGCCTCGGTTTTCAGCTCCTGGACATACGTTCAGGCTTCGTCCTGCTAATGTTGTGGGCCATCGGCGGCATTGCCGCTGTTTGTGGCGCCATGACCTATGCTGAGCTGGGCGCCGCGATGCCGCGCTCCGGTGGCGAATACAATTTTCTTTCGCGTATTTATCATCCTGCTGCCGGTTTTGTCTCAGGCTGGGTATCAGCAACGATAGGATTTGCCGGCCCGGTGGCCCTCGCCGCCATTACGTTCGCCGCTTACGCAACATCCATTATTCCGGGCGAATCCAGCGAATGGCTGGAGAAGGGACTCGCTGCGGGCCTGCTCATCGCTCTGACTTTCGTTCACGCGACAAATCGGCGTAACAGCGGCGGGCTGCAGGTATTTTTCACGATACTCAAAGTATTTGTGATCGTTGCTTTTTGCGTCGCTGCTTTGCTGGTCATCGATAACCCGCAACCGGTCACATTCTTACCGGTTGCCGGCGATGGTGAGTTACTGACAAGCAGCGCTTTTGCCGTATCGTTGATCTACGTCAGCTATGCCTATACTGGTTGGAATGCCGCGACCTACCTGAGCAGCGAACTCGAAGATGCTCAGCGCACACTGCCGTGGATTCTTATGGGTGGCACGCTGATTGTCATGACTTTGTATGTCGCCCTGAATTTCGTATTTCTCTATTCTGCGCCGATGGATGCGATGGCGGGCCAGGTCGAAGTTGGCTACATCGCAGCCGAAACTGCATTCGGCACAGCCGGCGGGCGGTTCACCGGGTTGATTCTTGCGATGCTGCTAGTATCAACTGTCAGCGCGATGACACTTGCCGGGCCACGTGTAATCCAGGTTATCGGTGAAGATTTTCCGGCGCTTGCTGTTCTGGGCAAAAAGAACAAAGACGGCATTCCATCGACCGCCATATTCATACAGTCCACAATCGCCCTGTTGTTCATTCTGTCGTCGACCTTCGAGTCTATCCTGGTATTCGCCGGTTTCACGCTCGCCTTAAACAGCTTTGCGACAGTCCTTGGCATTTTCGTGCTGCGCTGGCGACAACCCGAGCTGCCACGACCGTACAGAACCTTCCTCTACCCGTTGCCACCGCTTGTCTACCTGGCGCTCACTGGCTGGACACTGTGGTTTGTACTGGTCAATAAACCAGTCGAGGGACTGTTCGGTCTTGGAATTATGGCGACCGGACTGCTGTTCTATTTCGTCTCCCTAAGCAAGAGCCGGAATCAGCAAAGCACGTGAAACTATCGATCGTTACCGTCAACTATCGGTCCTTCGGACACCTTGAGAATGCTTGCTCAGCGCTTGCAGCAGATTTTCCCGACGACTGGGAAATGATCGTTGTTGATAACGAATCCGAAACCGCTCCGTTGGCGGAATTTCAGGCGAAGTTTCCGTGGGTAAATTGCATCGCCAACGAAATAAACAGCGGTTTTGGCGTTGGCTGCAGACTGGGTGTCGCGAAAGCGAAGGGGCTATCGCTGCTGTTTATGAATCCGGACGTTATTGCCGACTGCCGGCAGATCCAGCAGCTGATTGAAGAAAAAGATGGTCACCCGGACGTCGCCATTCTTGCGCCAAAACAAACGGACAGTAATGGTCGCGCGCAAAAGGTTTTTGACGATTTTCCCGGCTTGCTTAATCAGAGCAAACTGGTCAAAGCGACCTTGCGGGCATTGTTCCCAAGGCGATACCAGAATCCCCATGCGGACTACAAGGAGCTGACCTATTGCGATTGGGTCACGGGATCCGTCCTGCTGATCGACCGCAAGAACTACGACGCGATTGGAGGTTGGTCAAAAGACTACTGGATGTATGTTGAGGATGCTGATTTGTGCAAAAAGGCGCATGACGCTGGCATGCGCATCGCATACACACCAATTGTTCAGGTGATACACGCGCATGGCGGCTCAAGTCGCCTTAACGTTGCCGTCAAGTCGATGACCAAACTTGAGGTCATCATTTCCAAACATGTTTACGCGAGCAAGCACGCTCGTGGTCCGTCCCGCTGGCTCACGCACGGCCTGATCATAGCGATGCGACTACCTATGCTGGTCGCCGCGGCGCTTGCTGACCTGTTTACATTGGGTCAAATTCCCACGCTGCGGGTACGCTCGAAGATGCTGCTTGGACTCACAAATTATTATGCGGGAGCGATTCGTACCAGGTCATGGTTAAGCCCACGTGCGAAGGCCAATCAATCGTCGTAGTTGGTTGCAATCCAGTCGCGATAGCTGCCGTCCATGACCGCTCGCCACCAGTTTTCGTTTGCCAGCATCCACCGCAGTGTTTTCTGCAGGCCTGTCGAAAAACTCTCGCGTGGCGCGTAGTTAAGTTCGCTTTCTGCGCGCGTCGCATCAATGGCGTATCGCCAGTCGTGACCAAGACGATCTTTGACGAACGTTATTAGCGACTCTGTAGTTTCGCCGCGAGCGGCAGGTGCGTCAGGATAAACGTCGCGTAATGCAGGGTCATTTTCGAATATGGCATCGATGCTGCTGCAGATATTCTTCACGATGTCGATATTGGGAATTTCGTTGTTGCCACCAATGTTATAGGTCTCGCCAATCTGGCCATCCCTGATCACCAGGTCTATGCCGCGACAATGATCCTCAACATACAGCCAGTCGCGAATATTTGATCCATCACCATAGACAGGCAATGGTTTGCCCGTCAGCGCATTGACGAACATTAACGGGATTAGTTTTTCAGGGAATTGATACGGGCCGTAGTTATTTGAACAATTGCTGGTCGTCACCTGCATTCCATAAGTGTGGTGGTAGGAGCGAACCAGGTGGTCTGAGGCAGCCTTGCTGGCAGCATACGGCGAATTCGGCGCATAGGCTGTTTGTTCCGTGAAAGCCGGGTCATTCGGCCCAAGTGTTCCGTACACCTCATCAGTGGAAACATGATGAAAGCGGTGCCAGGACGGACCATCATCAGCAAGCCATACATTGCGCGCAGTCTGCAGAAGATTATGCGTTCCGACGACATTCGTCTGAATAAAGGCATCAGGCTCATGAATTGACCGGTCGACGTGAGACTCGGCAGCAAAATGGACGATCATGTCGAGTCGTTCATCTCGTAGCAGCGATTCAACCAGTTTCTGATCACCGATATCGCCGTGTACGAAGCGCAATTTGTCCGCGCCTTCCGTGGGCGCAAGATTGGCGCGATTACCCGCATAGGTCAGCGCATCAAGAACGACAATTTCGTCGTCGGGATACGCATTTGCCCAATAGCTGACGAAATTCGCGCCAATGAATCCGGCCCCGCCGGTGACCAGCAGCCTAGGCATAGACTTCAGCATCCTTAAAAGGCACGGCAGCTTCGTCCTTTTCGGACATCAGCGGCCTTTTTCCGTCAATTAGCGGCCATTCGATACCAATATCAGGATCATCCCAGTGAATTGTCCGACCATGCTCCGGGGAGTGATAGTCAGTCATGCGGTACTCAATTTCAGCAAAGTCGCTTAGCACCATAAATCCGTGCGCGAACCCGGGCGGAACCCAGATCAGGCGACGATTGCCTGCTGAGAGTGTTTCACTGACCCAGTCGCCGAATGTGGGCGACGACTTTCGCAGATCAACCGCGACGTCGAACACCTCACCGCGAATTACCCGAATCAGCTTTCCCTGTACTTGCTCAACCTGGTAGT
>JBLHLN010000049.1:0-11078 GCA_047620565.1 Woeseiaceae bacterium | reverse complement strand
AGGTTTACAAAATCTCAGGCCGGTATTTGAAGGTGGCAACATTTCGGCGGGCAATGCCAGCCAGTTGTCGGACGGTGCGTCTGCGGCAGTAGTCATGGACAGCAGGCTTGCTGAAAAGCGTGGTCTTGAGCCACTCGGAATTTATCGTGGCATGGCCGTCGCCGGCACCGAGCCGGACGAAATGGGAATTGGTCCTGTCTACGCAGTGCCTAAATTGCTCGAGCGCACCGGCGTCAGCATGGACGATATTGGTCTCTGGGAACTAAATGAGGCGTTTGCGGTGCAGGTGCTTTATTGTCGTGACAAACTCGGCATTGCCAACGAAATTCTGAACGTAAACGGCGGCGCCATTTCAATCGGACATCCGTACGGCATGTCCGGTGCGCGACTGGTTGGTCACGCGCTTATTGAGGGTAAGCGGCGTAATGCAAAATTCGTCGTTTGCACCATGTGTATTGGCGGCGGCATGGGTGCGGCCGGATTATTCGAGGTCATTTGAACCAGGGCACTCCCTGATTCGGCGGAACATCACCCCTTGCTACGAGCCCGGCAAAAACTTGGTAAATACCGCATCCTCGGTCGGATTGCGTCTGGCCCGCTTGCCGACGTATACAAAGCCGCAGATACGATTCATAAAACGCGAGTTGCCCTGAAAATCCCGAAATCGGGTCACGATGTCAGTCATGCAGATTTTTTGCACGAGGTCCAGGTTGCCACCAAGCTGAAGCATCCGAACATACTGACCGTTCAGGATGCCAGTTTCATTGATGATAATTTCGTTATCGCGATGGAACTCGGCAGTGAATCACTGGCTGACAGGATCGTCCGCCGGATTTCGATAACGCACGCGCTCGATCTTGCAGACCAGGCACTTGCCGCGCTGGCGTACGCGCATGAAAAGAAAATCATTCATTGTGATATCAAGCCAGAAAACTATATTTTGTTTCCTGGCAATCGCCTGAAGCTGGCAGATTTCGGCTTCGCGAAAATCAGCCTGCGTACGCTTAAGGCTTCCGGTTCGGGAACGATAGACTATATTGCTCCGGAACAGGCGATGGGTCGACCGAAGTTTCAGTCAGACGTTTTTTCAGTCGGCCTGGTTCTGTACCGATTGCTGTCCGGCAAATTGCCGGAATGGCCGTTCAAATGGCCGATGGTCGGGCACGACCGACTCCAGGCCCGTATACGGCCGGAGTTTGCAGATATATTGCGTAAGGCCATTCAACTTGATCCGGCGGATCGTTACCGCAACGCGATCGAAATGTATGCGGCATTCACCCGATTGCAGAGTCGTGCCAGGCGCCAGCGACAAGCCAAGAAATCAAATGGCGCTCGCAAAAATGGCAAGAGTGGCAAGCAAGGCACTTCCTGGCGGCGATTGCAGTGGCGCGAATTCCAGCGTCAATTCCGGAACGTGCTCGACACGCGCCACGAATGTCGGCGCTGTGATGGCCCGGTAGCGGAAAGCATGAAGTCCTGCCCCTGGTGCGGCGTCGATAGCCCGGCGCGAGGTTGCACAACGCGGATGCCGACCCATTGTCCGCGATGCGAACGCGGCGTGAAGCTGGATTGGGACTATTGCGCCTGGTGTTATGGACCTGGTTTTGAAGTAGAAACCAATCGACGCTTCTCGGACAAACGTTATGCTTCGAAATGCGCCAATCGACGTTGCCGGGAACCGTTAATGCCGTTCATGCGTTACTGTCCCTGGTGTCGCAGCAAGGTTAAGCGGCCCTGGAAAATTGAAGGCAGCAAACACAAGTGCGGCTCCTGTAAATGGGGCATCGTCAAGGAATACTGGAATTTTTGTGCCTGGTGCAGAGAACCGGTGAAAAAGGTCTGATTTGATGCAAGTAAATTCGACCTCATGAGCAATACTGATGACGACATCCTGTTCATCAATGGTGCGTCGTCAGCGGGCGAAATGGACGTCAGCGTTGGTGGAGGATCAATGTTTGCCTACACCTGTCCCGCGCCTGACAAAACGACAGAAAATGAAGATAGTGTCGCCGCTATTCCGTATGGTCCGGACGCTGTCGTGCTGGTGGTTGCAGACGGCGCAGGCGGATTGCCGGCGGGTCGACGAGCATCGCAAACTGCCATTCGCTCACTTCAGGAATCGCTGCAGGGTGCGATGGAAGAAACGATGTTGTTGCGCACGGCAATATTGAATGGCATCGAGGCGGCGAACCAGTCAGTTCTTAATCTCGCAAATGGTTCTGCAACAACGATGACGGTAGTAACAGTTGAAGGTCTGATTGTGCGGACCTATCAGGTTGGGGATTCGGAGGCCCTGATTGTTGGTCAGCGCGGTCGCATAAGATCTCAAACGATGGCGCATTCGCCGACCGGTTTTGCTGTTGAAGCCGGGTTTCTTGATCAAAGGGCAGCGTTACATCATGAAGAACGCCACCTGGTTTCCAATTTTATCGGCGCCAGTGACATGCGAATTGATATGGGCGCCGAAATTCGGCTCAATCCGCGCGATACCATTTTGGTAGCCAGTGACGGTCTGACAGACAATATACATTTACATGAAATAACTGAAATTATTCGCAAGGGATCGTTGGCGAATGCAATTGAAGCTATGACCGGCCTGGCGAAAAGAAGAATGACTGTCGAAACTTTGCATCAGCCGAGCAAGCCGGACGATTTTTCGGTTATTTTGTATCGGAAACCTTTTCGCCGCCTGGTTAAATCCGCACCTGCATCATAGCGGCAGCGTGATCCGTACTGACAAACCTCCGCCGGCGTGGTTGAGCGCCGCAATTTCGCCACGATTAACCTGTATTGCACGCGCGGCAATTGCCAATCCCAGGCCCGTCCCGTGTTTGTCATCCGCCGCCGCAGATTTCCGCGTTCTGAAAAACGGTTCAAAAAGGCGCTCGAGATCGTCCTCATCAACACCGTCACCGTGATCCCTGATTTCAATAACTGCCCGATTATTCGATCGGCTGAGTGCGATAGTCACTTCGCTGTTAGCCGGGCAGTGGTAAACAGCATTGCGAACTACATTTTCGATAGCGCTGACCAACGTATCGCGGTGTCCGTGAAATTCATTCATGGGTTCGATTTCGGTGACAACGGATACTCCCTCAATGCCATCCGCCTTGCATTCAAAGTTGACGTTTTCCGCAACCTCACTGATTACGTCGGCGAGGTCGACGGGTCCGGGCTCCCGTCCGGCACCGGAATCGAGTCGCGTATAGCTGAGGATTTGACCAATCAGGCTATCCAGTCTTTCGGCGTCACCTTCCAGCCGGTCAAACTCCGGCAATTCGCCAGCTTGTCTTTTTGCGAGTTCGACCGCGACGCGCATGCGTGCGAGTGGCGAGCGAAGTTCGTGCGAAATATTTCGCGATAATTCTGTTTGTTGTTCGACCGCTGACTGCAATTTTTCCGCCATCGAGTCAAAGTCGCGACCGAGCATGCCCAATTCATCCTGTCGCTTGCCAATTGAGCTGGCAACACGGACGTCGAGATCGCCGTCCGCCAGGGCAACAGTCGCGTCTCGCAGTTTTTGCACGGGCCTTGATATCGCTTTTGCCAGCGCATACGAAACCAGGCCGCTGATCAGCAGTGCAATGATCAGCAGGAGGTAGCGTGCGTCTGCCTGCGCCCACAAATTACCGGACAGTCTCGCTGGCGCGACAATGAACGTGAAGGTGTCACCATTTGCGGCAATCAGCTGTGGCAAGGGCCGGGCACGGCGAAGATTGCTGGGTCCGTCGTCATCGTGCCTGCCCCGCCTGATATGTTCGTTGTAACGATGGAAAGATCGCATCACACCGAAAGGCGGTCGTCGACCCAGGATGTCGTGTCCCGATTCGTCAAAGACGAAAATGCGCACGGCGCGCGTTTGCGGAAAATCGCTTAACCACTGCTTCAGACCTTCCCGGCCGCCGGACTCCAAAGCCGCGCTCGCATCCAGTATCGAGTTTTCCAGTTCAAAGTTTTCGATCGCGTCGCGCATACGTTCGGCGTACCAGTAGCCGCCTACTGCTGCAGTACCGATGGTTATGCCAATGATCAGCCAGTAGGAGAGAAAGAATCTTACGAAAAGACTGCGCATGCCGATTAGCTCTCGTCGCCGGGAATCAGAAGATAGCCGACACCACGCTGATTCTGGATGGTCTCGTTGCGGTTGCCTGCCCGTTCCAGCTTGCCACGCAAATTGCTGATGTGCGTATCAATGCTGCGGTCATACGGGAGCAGCCGTCTGCCGAGCGCTCGTTCACTAAGCTGTTCTTTGCTGACAACCTCACCAGGTGTCTCCAGCAGGGATTTCAATATTTCAAATTCTGTCCCCGTCAGCGTTAGAGCGTTGCCAGTGACCGACGCCTGGTGCGTTCTCGAATCGAGTTCGATGCCGCCGAGGGAGAGCTTTGACTTGTTGTCGGCAGCGCCCTGCGAACGACGCAGAATCGCCTTAATGCGTGCGACGAGCTCGCGAGGATTGAACGGTTTTGACAGATAGTCATCGGCACCGACTTCGAGGCCGATGATCCTGTCGATGTCGTCGCCTCTGGCGGTCAGCATGATCACGGGAACCTGGCTTCGCTGCCGGACCTGTTTCAGAACCTCGAGCCCGCTTATGCCAGGTAACATGATGTCCAGAATCAACAAATCGAACGAGTTTGCGGCTATGGACTGCAAGCCGCTCTCGCCGGTGTTTGCGACGGAGAGTTCAAGTCTGTCGGTTGCCAGGTAATCCTTAAGCATGACAGCCAGTTCCTGATCGTCGTCGATCAGGAGAATTGCCGCAGCTTTGGATTCACCGTTCATGTCATTGAAGTCTTGAAATTAATTTTTATCCGTTACAGACATCGTCCGCCAATACATGGGGCCGTGCAATGAATGCGGCAGGTTCCTTAACAAATCTTGGCAATGCCGCGCTCTTTGCTGACGTTTAAACACATCACGATCAGTAGTCTGGATGCATACCGGCTGATGAGCTGAGTTCCGAATCCCGATAAATGAAGGAGCAAAAATGATGAACCGACTAACAGGACAACTGATCATTGTGGCAATGCTGGTGAGCGCCGCCGCTGCGGTCGTGGCCCAGGACGATGGCGCCGTAGAAAATGATAAACGCAAACACCATGACGGCGCGATGCGCCACGAGGGCGGGCGCATGGGCAATCCCGAACGCATGCTCAACATGATGCAAAGGCATCTCGACCTCGATGAAACGCAGACCCAGCAGATGAGCAACATAATTGACGCCGCCAAACCGGAAATGGATACGCTGCATGCCGCCCTTCGGGAAAATCGCGAAGCAACGCGATCACTGGATACCAGTGACGCCGATTACAGCGTAAAACTACAAAACCTCTCTATGGCGAATGCTGACCTTGCCGGGAAAATGACTTTGCTGCATGGCCGCTTGAGGGCCGAAGTGCACGCTGTACTTACGCCGGAGCAATTGCAGAAGATTGAGGAGCGAGGCGAACATTTTCGCGGTCGGCGACATCATCGTGACAGTGAAGAAACTATTCGATAAGTCCCCCGGAATGCCCGCTGGTCGCCGCTGAAGTAGCGATATTTCACTTCGATCAGCCGGGCAAACCGCCGCTATGTAAAGTCCCTTGCCGCAAGGCGCGAAATCCTGCGACAGCCACGGCGCACACGAAAATTCGCTAAAGCGCTGACCTTCAAATTATATTCAATAAAAACAACAATTTGAGAGCGAAATTCAAATGCACGTCAAGCGTGTGTCGTCCTGATTCGTTACTAACAGTTAAGGCTATTGCGGCCCTGCGGCAGCCGTATTATGGTCACGGTGATTGTGGTCGCCTGCAGCATCGTCAAAAAACGCCAGGTCTGATGGAACTAAAGGGCTGTACGCCCTCTCCAAGCAGACATAGGGCGGCTTGACGTGGTCTCTGAAAACAGGATTGCCTGCGTTTGTCTGCGGCTCACAAATAGTAATCAAGGCGGTATTTACGATGAACCCAGCAAGCCGAACAGGCCCGATTTCCCGAAAAATTTTAAGTAGCAGTGTTGCGCTCGCAGTAACACTGGTCATAAACGGTTGTTCGGTCAGCGTGCCAATGTCCGGTGGATCTTCGGGATCTTCGGGATCATCGGGTGGTTCTTCCGGCGGCATGCAAATACCCGGTGGCGGTTCCTCCGGTGGTTCATCCGGCTCGCAGAGTGAATCACAAGGCGGTTCACAAGGCGGCTCGCAGGGAGGTTCACAAGGTGGCTCCCAGGGCGGTTCGCAGGGCGGTTCACAAGGTGGCTCCCAGGGCGGTTCGCAGGGAGGTTCACAAGGTGGCTCCCAGGGCGGTTCGCAGGGAGGTTCACAAGGTGGCTCCCAGGGCGGTTCGCAAGGTGGTTCACAAGGTGGCTCCCAGGGCGGTTCGCAAGGTGGCTCGCAGGGCGGTTCTTCCGGCGGTTCATCGGGCGGTGGTTCTTCAGGGGGTTCATCGGGCGGCGGTTCTGCAGGTGGCGCCAGCGCATCCGGCGGCGGTGGTGGTATTCGTGGTGTAAGCGGCCCGGTACCCGGTCCGGATTCAATGGGCGGCGGTGGTGCCGGTGGATCCGATGGTGCTGGCGGTGCTGGTGGCTCAGCGCAAGGCCAAGGCCAGGGCATGGGAGATGGCGACTGCGATCCCAATGCGACCGGCGGTTACGGTGGACCTGACGAGGAGTGCACGGGTGACGGGGCTGGTGGTGTTGGTCAGTACCCGGGCGAAAGCGAAGCTGATCGTAAAGCGCGTCTGGAGGAAACACTTGAGGAGTCCGTTGGTGGCTTCGACGAAGTCCTGGCAGACGAGCAACGCGAGATCTCTACGGTAGGACGAAATACAGAGGGCTTTGGCGGTTCTGGCGGCGGTGGCGGCGGTTCCGGCAGAGTTGGTCTTGGCAAACAGGCTACCGGTGGCGAAGGCGGTGGTGGTAGCGGCGGCGGATCCGGTACGGGAGCCGCGATTGCGACGCCCGATGAGGAACGACAAGCGTCCGTTGGCGGCTTAAGTGAAGAAGAGATTCAGGCTCGCACGCCGGAGGACATTCCTGACCTGGTCAGTGAAGATATTGTCGCCAAGCAATTGCGTGAGGCGGCGTTGAGTGAAGACGACCCGGCACTACGCGAACGTTTGTGGGCAGAATACCGGCTTTATAACGACTTATAATAAGATGACCGGCGAAACGGTCTGGAGCAAAGCAACACGGATATGAACAGAACAACGGGACTGTTGATTGTTACTGCGTTTATCGCGCTGATCGGTACAGGTTGTACGGTATCCGAAGTCATTCACGCTGAAACGACCGAACTCGATGTAGCGTCACTGCAGGTTTCAGAGGCGCTGTTGCTGGACGTTGGCATCATAAATTTCGAAACGGGCGTGCCGGAAAAGAACGACATCGAGAAGACCGGCATTTATCCGGAAGTCCGTATGGCGGAGGCACGCTATCTCCCTTACCACATCAAAACCACTTTACAGGGAACCGGATTTTGGGGCGCGGTTAGAGTTATTCCTTCCTACGAAGTGGCAACAGACGTTTTTGTGACTGGCGAAATTGAAGCGTCGGATGGCGAGTACGTGACGATTCGCGTTAATGTTAACGATGCGATGGGCCGCCACTGGTTCGAAAAATCCTATTCGATGCAGACCGGTATTTCGTCCTATGCCGAGTATCGCGATCGTACCAATGACCCGTACCAAAAAGTCTTTAACGAAGTTGCGAATGACATGCACGAGTTCGCAATGACTTTGCCGCCAAAGGACATTGAACGAATTCGCCAGGCATCGGAGCTCAAATTTTTCGCTGACATGTCGCCAAATGCGTATGGCGCGCATTACAGCACTACCGAAGATGGCGCAGTGTCAATCCACCGATTGCCGGCCGAAAACGATCCGATGGTTGCCCGGTTGCGGCAGATCAGGGAACGTGATCGTCTCGTTATCGACACGCTCAACGAGCACTATGCAAATTTCTATTATGGTATTGCCTTACCGTACGAAGGATGGCGTAAACGTACCCGCGAACATTCGGTAGCCTATCGCCAAAGCAAGAGATCGGCCACTATGCGCGCATTGCTCGGTGCGGCTGTCGTGGCAGGCTCTGTAAGTTTCGATAGCAGCAGCTCAAGTTATTCCCGATCCAGGGCGCAGAGAGCAGCGCAGACGGTCGCGATCAACCGCGGCATGCGAACAATCATGGATGCGTTGCGGCAGCGATCGGAGGCGAATCTGCATCGCGAGGAAATTAAAGAGCTGTCAGAATCATTCGTTGCCGAAGCGGCGCCGATGGTTGTACAGGTGCAGGGCGAGACTATGCGGCTGACGGGTACCGCAGAGGCGCAATATGAAAGCTGGCGTAAACTGCTTCGTGAAATTCACGAGACGGAGACCGGCTTCACCGAGAATGTCGAAGTGGGCAACCCTGCCCGATCCCCGCAACCGACGGGATAACCACCAGATAAACTTATGCGGGTCCTGCAAGAAGGTATGCGGCTGGCGGATAGATATTCGCTCATACGTCGCCTCGGTTCTGGTGGCATGTCTGAAGTATGGCTTGCCGACGATCTGCGCAGTGATGCCCGTGTCGCTCTCAAATTTGCTGCTGGTGACGGCGTGTCCGCTGCGACCGACAAGAAACTGTTGCATAGCGAATGGAGTGTCAGCAGCAGGATGATGCATGCGAATGTCGCGCGCGTCTTTGAATTTCACGATGATCCCGATGGTGCATTTTTCAGTCAGCAATATGTCGGTGAGCAAAATATTGGCGTATTGACTGGCAAGGACGTCGCGGTCACATTACGGCCGATAGGACTGCTTGCCGATGCGCTTCGCTATGCTCATGCGAAGGGCGTGATACATCGGGATATCAAGGCCGCCAATGTTTTATTGGATAGTCGCGGTGCGCCGTATGTCATCGATTTCGGCGTGGCAAAGCCTGCGGGCGACGCAGCGATTTCTGCTGGTGGATCCGACATATCCAGCAGCCCGCAACAACTTGCAGGCGATGCCGCTGATCCGACTGACGATATTTTTGCGCTCGGTGTGCTGATTCACGAGTTACTGACAGGCGTACCGCCCGTGCGTGCAGAAGCTGCACAACTCAACGTGACGATGCTTGATGGCAGCCTGATGCCGCAGGCATTGCAAGCCTTGCTTGGCGATATGCTTGCGAATGAATCAACGCGTCGCCCGGACGCTGAATCTGTTATCTCGCGGTTGGCAGAGGCGGGATTTGCCGCTGGCGCGGTTCCGGCAGCATTCTTGCGTGCAAACACGCCAGCCGAACCGCTTGTCGAATCTGTTGAATCCATTCAACCCGTTTTACGCAGAGCGGCTCCGCAGACAGCGACGACGACGCCGCAGGAAAAAACCGACGGCATTTCTGCAAAAATCTTATACGGTGGTCTTGGTTTCGCCGTTCTTCTGCTGGTGCTGGTCGTATTTGTATTGCCGTACGTCGTATCAGACGGGTCAGATACGACACGGAATGACGGCACGGTCGTACAGGACGCAGAAACCGACACGTCTCAGGATGGCGCGGAGGATACCGTGGCAGAGGCACCTGCACCGCAGGATGCCGCTGCCGTCAAGCTGCTTACTGACGACGCACTTGGCGACTTGCTGTCACAACTGGAGCGGCTTCGCTATCGAGCTATTGAACGTTGGGGAGGACAAGCCTACCTCGACGCAGTTGACGTCTACAGCGAGGGCGACCAGGCGTACGTCAACAAAAACTTTCAGGCAGCGGGTGACCGGTATCGCGAAGCGAGTGCCATGCTCGAACCATTTTTCGGCCGCATAAACGACGAATTCGAGAAAGCCCTGGCCGAGGCACAAGCAGCATTCGCGAGAAGCGACCCGTCCGAGGCGGTACGCCTGTTCGATCTCGCGGTCGCAATTACGCCCGGCAACCAGGAGGCGGAGGCGGGCCTGGCGCGCGCCCTCAATCTTGAGGCCGTACTTACGCTGACCAGTCAGGGCAGGCAATTTGAAACGGATCTTGAGCTCGATGCGGCAATGGCCGCTTTTGAAAGGGCGCTGGGTCTCGATCCGGCCTGGGAACCGGCGACTGCGGGCATTGAAAGAGTGCGTATTGCAATTCGACAGCTATCGTTTGCGCAGCGTATGACAGAGGGTCTGGATGCGTTGACCGCTGGCGACTTCCCGAGCGCGCGAGCTGCATTTGAAGCAGCAAAAACTCTTGATCCGACGTCGCGTCAACCCGTTGACGGGTTACTTCAGGTCGAACAGGAAATCAAACTTGAGAATATTCGAGCCCTCGAACAGCAGGCGAACGCTCTCAACAGCGAAGAACAATGGGAGACTTCCATTCCTGTATACGAAGATATTCTGCAAATCGATTCCGATCTGCAGTTCGCCAAAGAAGGCCTGGTCGAAGCAAGGCAACGTGCTTCACTGCATGCAAGGCTGCAGAGACTTATCGATCAACCTGACAATCTCAGCGATCCGGCAAATATTAAGTCGGCCACCAGCCTGCTTCTGAATGTTGCACGAATCGATCTCCGTGGGCCGCGGCTTGAGGAACAAAAAAACGAACTGTCGCGATTGCTAAAGCGAGCGGCGACACCATTACAGGTACAATTGGTCTCCGACAATGCGACCAATGTGTCGGTATTTAAAGTTGGGCGCATCGGCACTTTCAGTAGTCAGGAATTGAGCTTGCGTCCCGGCGTCTACGTAGCCGTTGGTAACAGGGCTGGTTATCGCGATGTACGTATTGAATTCAGGGTAGCCCCGGAAATCGAAATGACGCCTGTAGTTATTCAATGTGAGGAACAGATTTGAAGTTTAACGCTGTCATTGTTCGTGATGGTGAGGGCGATCGACAATTCGATGCGCGAAGCCTTCCCTTGCGACTTGGTACCGGTATCGATTGTGAAATCCGCTTGCCGGGTCCGGGCAGCAGTGCCGTCGCGCTGCTGGACGAATTGGACGGCGAGGCTTTTGTACAACCCATAGGTCGTGGTGCAAGTCTTCAGATCAACGGTGAATCACTGAGTACATCGCGGCGCCTGAACGCCGGGGATGAACTTGAGTTCTACGGAACAAACGTCGTTATCGGACAGGAAGGCGACGCAATGTTGC
>JBLHLN010000048.1:0-11106 GCA_047620565.1 Woeseiaceae bacterium | reverse complement strand
GAATGAGATATCCGGCCTCGGAGAAGCTCGAGATAATCCGGCTGGTGGAGCGATCGCACCTTCCGGCCAAGCAAACCCTGGACATGCTGAGTGTCCCGCGTACCACCTTCTACCGCTGGTATGAGCGTTACCGTCTTGAGGGTCAGGATGCCCTGCAGGACAAGGCACCCATGCCGGCACGGGTTTGGAACCGGATCCCCGATGACGTGCGAGACAGGCTGCTCACTTTGGCCCTGGACAGACCGGAACTGAGCCCTCGTGAGTTGGCCGTTACTTTCACCGACACGGACGGCTACTTCGTATCCGAAAGCTCGGTCTACCGGCTTTTGAAGACGCATGACCTGATCACCAGTCCGGCCTTCATTGTCATACAGGCCGCCAGTGAGTTTAAAGATAAGACCACGGCCATCAATCAGATGTGGCAGACGGACTTTACTTACTTGAAAATCATTGGCTGGGGTTGGATGTATCTGTCCACCATTCTGGATGACTTCTCGCGTTACGTTATTGCGTGGAAGCTATGCTCGGGCATGACAAGCCACGATGTCACCGAAACTCTGGAGCTCGCGATGCAGGCGTCAGGTTGTGACCAAGCCGATGTCGTTCATAAGCCACGCTTGCTCTCTGATAACGGCTCGAGCTACATCTCAGGCGAACTGGCTGACTGGATCGAGGACAACGATATGAGTCATGTTCGTGGCGCGCCGTATCATCCGCAAACGCAAGGCAAGATCGAACGTTGGCATCAAACCTTGAAGAATCGGATATTGCTGGAACACTACTTCTTGCCGGGCGATCTGGAAAAACAGATCGAGACCTTCGTCGATCACTACAACCACCAGCGATACCATGAGAGTTTGAAAAACCTGACGCCGGCGGATGTCTACTTCGGACGCGGGCAGTCAATTTTAGCTAAGAGAGAAAGGATCAAACAAAAGACCATCGCGAAACGCCGTTTGCACTATCAACGGCACGCCGCGTAATATGAAAATAATGAGCAAAACACTCGCTTAATCTGAAGTCAGATCTGTTCCATTTGCTTGAAGACGGACACGGAATATGAGGAACAAAATTCTCCATTAGATAAACGCTACGTCTGTTGCATTTGGTTGACAACGGACAGTCAAGAATGGTCCATGGAGGTTCAGGCCGAAACGCATAATTAAATGGTAGGTCTCTGTCGCCAAAAAATTGCTCAGATTTGACGCAGCGATGTACTCAATCGAATAAAAGGACAGGAAATTCTATCGCGACGTTGCGGGAACGGCTGCCGTGCCGTGGTGTGGTTTGGGACCGGACTCGCCGAAGGCAAGCAAAAAGTTAAATAGCGCCACATCGACACCGTGGCGCACGGCATAATGGTTTCCAGCTCGCAATCGTTGATGCGGGTGAAAAATCGGCAATTCGGATTGGCTGGAGACATAAGAATGAATAAAAAAAGTCTAATACTGGCGGCACTAACCTTAATTTCAGGCAATGCGATTGCCGATACCGGTTTCGTGTGTATCGCCGACCTGGTGTCGGGCTTTCATCACGATGACGAATGGGATGCCTGGGAACAGACCACCTTTCTGCCCGGCGAAAGATTTCTTATTAGTGAAATTCGCCAGGATGTTTACAAAGTAGAGACAGCGGGCGGTCGCGACGTATGGCCCACTTTCTGCACGTTGCGTACAGATCAGACCAGCGATTCTTTTAGCTGCGAGAATGGGACCAACGAACTCCACTTCAACAGGAGCGAGTTACGATTTACGGCATTCAGGTATTTCGGTTACTGGAATGGCAGTAAGGACAGCCTGTCCATCACGATTGGCAAGTGCTTTCCGTCATAAAATACTATCGACGTGCGCGCGATCTTTGATGAACAAATCGCATCATGTACCACCGCTCACAGAGCTGCTACTAATGTAACGATAAGTGCGTCGATCGTCGTACCCAATATACCAAAGGAAACAGCAATTGCTGCGCCGACCAGGCTTGCGGCTATGGCATATTCGACAATAGACAGCCCATCTTCGGCGCGTAAAAAATGGAGGTATTGATCACGGACAAATGACGCTCGATTGCTGAGTTTGCAGACTTGTTTCATCTTATCCACCGACCCTATTTTAGCGCATAGACAATGTTATCAAGCTGCGATGCATCCTGGTTAATCCCAATGCTTAGCGTAAGTCCACCGAAAATGCCGTGTTCGCTCGCCGTATTGACCACGATATATCGACCGGATGTGTCCAGCTCTGAGTAGACACCGCTGTCAATCTGCGGTGCCCTGATTACCATTCTGGCCATTATGGGTCTGCCGTCGGTCAACGCGACTCCCTCGAGTTTGCCTCTTTCACCCAGTAGCCTGATGCTCTTACTGACGTTATCGGCAGCATCAGGCGGAAATTCGGCAAGCATCACAGGCATTACTGGCTCGAAGCCGCGCATTCCTTCAACCCACTTATCTGCCGCGACTTCATCGAGTGATAGTTCGATGTCGAAGTCCAGCGGCAGACGATTACGACCCACGTCCAGATCAAACGGCTCACGGATTCGGCGCGGATCGCCATGGATGTAGAATTGAAAAGTTGAGACCTGACCGGGGACCATCGTGATGTGAAAGAAATTACTGATCGCCGTATTGTTGCTCCGGTCCGCCTCTTCGATATTGGGTGGGTTTGGGCTCACCAGATCAACAGCAATACTCCAATGTGTCGTATTCTCCGATGAATGCGGCACGAACCATTCGACAGCCCCGGTAACCGTCTCCTGGGTGGAGCGTGTCGGACCAATTACCGGCACAGAATATGAACCGATATATTCAAATACACCGCTGTCCGAGAGCACAGCGCTCATGTTATCAATTCCTCTGCCACCCATGGTTCCTGCTTTGGCGAAATAGAAACGCATTTCCGCATTGCCGACCACCTGGCCACCATCGTTTCGGACACGGGCATATACTCGGTTATTGATCCCTGCGACCGGTTGATCGGATTTTCCGTCGCCATCATTGTCAATCCAAATGCTCTCCGTCTGCCAGAGACTGTCCGGCTTTTTGATGACGAGATCATAGACAGAGCGCTCACGACGAAACTCAACGGCTTTCAGGGCGTCAACTCTTCCCCAGCCCTTGACGTCGTTGGGGTCAGAGTATCGCCATGCCGTTTCACGAAGCTGGAATGCCAGTTCATGCGGCAAAAGCGTCGGATCCTGCTCCAGCAAGAGTGCAGCCACACCCGAAACATGGGCCACGGCCATGGATGTGCCACTTTTGGATAAGTAGGAACCGCCAATCATTGTTGATGTGATGTTGACGCCAGGCGCTGTCACATCCGGCTTCATGAGGCCCGGTGGAAATGGATAGTCACCGAATCCCCGTACTGACTGCCAGCTAATCGGTCCAACGGAGCTGAATCTGGCAACGGGATCGAGCCAGGCATGTTCTGCTGGTGCGCTAGCGGCAGCAACAGTAAAGGCACGCGGAACGCGCCCGGGTGTCGTAATATCTTCCGGAGCTGGCGCATGCACTAATGGCGCGCGACCGCCACTGCCGGCGCCGGCAACCACCAGCACACCGGAGTCGGTCAGATTGTCGACGACGTCTCGCCAGGTAGCCAGGTCGGGCGATAATGATTGTGTCCAACCAATACTCATATTCAGAATATCTGCGCCATTAGTCAGCGCGTATTGCATCGCAGCCCAGACTGATCTTTGTGAACTAATTTTCAGGATCATTAGGTTGGCGCCGGGAGCGACGCCGGTTGCCACGCCGTTGCTGCCGTCGCCGGCGATAATGCCGGCTACGTGTGTGCCATGGCCTCGAGCGCGACCTGATTCGAAGAGATTGGGACTCGGGTCATTGTCTGTAGATTCGAAATCCCAACCGACAACATCGTCAATGAAACCATTACCGTCATCGTCCAAGCCGTTTTTGTCGGTCAGCGAAAGTCTGCCATCGCCATCGAGGTCCTCGGCCGAATTTATCCAAAAACGTTTTGCGAGATCTGGGTGGTTCAGATCAGCCCCACTATCGAGCACAGCAACGACAACACCGCTCCCCGTGATTCCACCGGCAGTCCGATGCCATACTTCGGGGGAATTAATATGGCGTACGCCCCATGCTGTGCCCTGCAGGAAAAGAGGCGCTTCAGCATCCGCAGTGATGTACTCAATCGCTGTAAACTGTGACAGATGCTCGACGGCTTCGGCTGTCACTTCAAGGCAGATCACGTTTGCGAGCCACATAGGCTGAATGTTTCTGATCAGACCCTCAGCTTCGAGAGCTGCCATGGCCTCGATAGTAGTGCTCTGCTCCTTCGCAGCAAACTCCTGCAAATGTGCGATGGCTACACGGCGCCGCTCGCTTTTGTCAATGGCTGTTTGCATGGCTGCCACGGATTGAAGGTCGAGCTTTTGCTTGAGGTGCACAACTGCCCGCACAAATTCTCCGGGCGCCAACACATCCAGTTTTGCGCGAATGCCATCTGTGACGTATAGATCAGATTTCTGTGACTGAAGTTGATTAACTTCAGCAGGGTTGGCTGGTGTCGTTTCCGACCTCGACGAGGAACCGGCACATGCTGTGAGGCCCGTGGTAAGGCACAGTAGACAAACTAACAGGCTTCGAGCGCGCATTTCGACCTCCAAAGATGACTGGTTATATCTTTCGCTTCGCAGCGATCGTGATTACAGTGCCGCTCGACTCAATCTATACCACCGGAGATTCGTATTCTGATAGTACTATGTTGCTGTTCACTGGAAGTTTTCTACGACCGAATGTGTTTTGTTATGCAGGTAAAAATAAACACGTTACAGGACCGACTCACCACACTCCTGGCATCAAGTGCCACCGCGTTTTGCTTGCATAATCGACGTAATCTGCATACTTGTGTAACAACAATTCTTCGTAGCGGATTCGCATCACGAGGAAACCAGTACCGCCCACAACAATGCCAAGGTTGCCAAGGCTCGGGTTATTTAACAGGTAGCCCATGAATGTAATGACATACGCCATATACAATGGATGACGTACCAAACCATAAAGTCCACTGGATTTGACACCACGATAAGCAGGCAACAGGCCGATACATCGATTTAGCGCCAGCAACGCGAAAATTTGTAATAAGAAACCGCTAATCTGAAATACGTTACCGAGCAAAACATCCGCCGTTGCATCGACAGGTCGTAAAAGAAACGGCGCCAGCGTTCCGCACGTTGTGGTAACCCAGGTTTGCCATGAGTGGTGAGTTTCATCCGGATCGCGCCGTACGACGAGAAATATCGCAACTATCGTTTCAGTAACGACAATGAGGAAAACGCTGAGCCTGGGATTAACCAGAAAGCTCTTGGCATTGGCAATCGCGAATAATATGAATAATGTCGCAAGCAACATATTAACAAACGCCAGCCCCAGCCCTCGCAGCGTTGAGGTTGCCAGTGCCGATTTTAGGTCAAAAAATTCATTTTTCTTACTTTGTGACGGCTTGGTCGTTGACTGGCTCATAGTTCTGATCTCCGCCGGCGCTCCAGGTTTTGCGACTCGATATCTTCGCGGCGCCGAACCATTTTCACCGATTCAAATTCTGGCAATTCCAGTCGTGCAACAATGTCGCTAATTCGTTGACTGACTTCTCCACGACTGACTTGCTCACAGTACTCGGAAGGCGACAAATCAATAAACCGCCTGAATACACGCGCAAAATATGAAGGATCGTTAAAACCTACCGAGTAGGCGACGTTCGTCACCGGGATGTTTGGATGTTGTAGTTCCTTGCAAGCTTCGAGAATACGATAGCGAAGCACGAATTCCTGAAAAGTCAGCGAATATGTTTCCGCGAATTCGTGACTGAAGTGAAATGGGCTCATTCCGCAAGCTCGCGCAACCTCCGAATTACGAATCTTGCTGCGAAAGTTTTTTTGTACAAAATTCAGAGCGGGCGCCAGCCGCAACCCTCTATCTCGTTGACCTGCCGGAATTTCGGTCGGAAAATTCGACTTGTACTCAATTATGCGTCGATTGTCTTGTCGGTCCCCGGCATTTTGTATGGCCAGTATCAAATCCTTGCAGCGAACCAGGTCTTCCTCTGACACCGGCTTAACGAGATAATCCAGGACTCGATTTCTGTAAGCCCACACAGCCAGTTGTTCCGAATGCTGCGAAGTCAACATTAGCATTGGAACATGCGGGTAACGCTCCTTTGCACGGCACAAGTCCGACAAGCCAGGCCGGTCCGGATAATCGAACTCAAAGCATGCAGCTGCACCGGGCACTGACTCGAGGTTGTCTTCAGGATGATTTGGGCTTGAGCTGTAATGAATGTCGAAATGTTTGCGAAACTTTCGCCCCTGCTCCGCATGACGAGTTGTTATTGTCATATCGAACCATATTAGTTTCGCTCTTTGCATAGGATTTCCGAATTATTATTATTATTATGCATGACGATTTTTTAGATTTACTTTCGCCATGCTTATACGGTAGAGCTACATTCTAGGGAGCGCAGACACAAAAACAAACTTTTTATTTTTCGCTTGACATAATCTTCAACCAGAAATCATGGGCTTACCAGAGTAAGTTCGAAACATCTTCAAAGACGAGCTCGCCATCGCAAGATAGTCCCTAACGTCGGCAAGAAAATTCCAGTCGTTCGCAATCGCTGCAACAATTTTCTCACGCCAATATGAAGACACTTCAAATTCGTACTCAATGTAATGCTCCATGATCGGCGAATATTGTTGAACAATATGGAAGCATCGCAGCCTTCTTGCTAATTGCTCGTGTTTGTCGCAGGCACACGTTTGAAAACCTGTTCGATAGACATTCGCTGTAATAACAAGGATTACTACCGAGGTGGCGCGATTGCCAATCATTATTTGCGAAGCAAAAATATCCGCAGCAACGGAGCATGCAGATGCTGTCTATTGGTTTTCTGTGCTGTCGCCGCTTCTGTCAGCCGCCCAGTTACTTCTATATTGGGAATCGTTAAAACAAGCGCCATGATTTCGCCAGCGACGAGATAATCTTCAAAACGTCTTCAGTATGTTCGACTAATTACCATCCAAACCCATCGCCAGGTTGATAACGCAAGATAGTTATTGATGTTGACAAAAAACTTCTGGTTAAACACAACCTCGAAGCAAAATATTTCTAATGCTCAACAAGAAACTTCTAATTGCTAGTGAGGAGAATCCAATAGAGTTTGCAGTGTTTCCAAAGCAACTTGAAAACACCGTTGTTATTCGAATGTTTGGCGACGGCATCAATATTGTTTTGGAAGAGTAAATTAGATCGGCTTTCGATTTAAATACAGGAGAGACATTGTGATAGAGAAACTGAAATGCTTTCTTCGCAACGAAGAAGGTTTGACAATTGTGGAGTACGCAGTTGCGGCTGGTCTAATTACAGCAGCTGTTGCGCTCTCCTTTCAAACGCTCGGCGGTGTCGTAAATGGCGTCATCGTAGCGATAACCGGCTTCATTTAAGCCGGCAGGTTCTACCTGTGGCCGGCGGGGCCAGATCCTGGCCTCGCTGGTTCTGAAGGATTCCACTCAGAGTGACTACTGTGAACGCAATGAAATGACTTACGCCGACGACATTTTCCGCACAGCTATAGTTCTAGTATTGATTGTCCTGCTCACTGCTGCTGTAGCTACTGATTTAAAGAGCCATCGGATACCCAATTTGTTGCTGTGGCCGGCCCTTACCCTTGCCCTGTTGTTGCATATGACGAGCGGCGGCGTTGATGGGCTGATTACTGCAATCGGCGGTCTTGCGCTCGGCACTGCGATGCTTCTGCCGCTATATTCAGTCGGCGGTATGGGTGCCGGCGACGCCAAACTCCTTGGTATTGTAGGTTGTTTCCTCGGGCCGTGGGGCGCGGTAGTTGCGGGCGCCGGCACAATGATTGCTGGCGCAATATTCGGCATTACTGTCATCGTGTGGCGATGTCTGTGGCCCAAAATCGAATTACGCGAAGTACATGCTCTTGGCCCGCCTGGTGGACAAACAGGTTCAGTGCTTAGACTACAGTCTGCAAACGGTCGAAAACCTGTTGCATACATTCCTTATGCACCAGCAATTGCTGCCGGTACTTTGGCTGCGCTCTGGTACATCGACTTTTTGCCGCGGAACTTCCTGGGGCAGCTGATATGAGCGCGTCCGGCAATGTATTTTCGAATCAGGAATGGGACCAGCTGGGCCTTCTGCGAACATCAAAACTTGCGCCGCGGCCGACCAAGGTATCGGAGACCGGCTTGTCAGAGACGTTCATTGCCGACTTGATTGCGAAACATCTTTTCGACCGTGGCACGTTGTCTCTCGGCGAACTCTCTAAGATTATTGCGCTGTCCGGATCAATTATTGAAGGCGTGTTGAATTTTATGCGCACCGAAGCTCGTGTCGAGGTCCGACCGGGTCAGGCGAGTATGGTCGGTCTCGCTTATACATTGACCGAAAAGGGGCGAGTAACTGCTCTGGATGCAATGATGCGCAGCGGCTATCTTGGGCCCGCTCCGGTGCCGTTGACAAAGTACGCTCAGATCGCTCGCGAACAAACAATACACAAACGTTCAGTGACGCAGAAATCCATGCGCGCAGCGTTTGACGATGTTGTGCTCGACGAGCGAATGCTGGATCGACTGGGCCCTGCACTGAATTCTGGTCGAGCCATATTTCTATATGGTCCGGCCGGCACCGGAAAAACTTATATTTCTCAACGGCTGTGCCGACTGTTTTGTCACCCTACCCTGATACCGCATTCCGTCGCGATTGACGAATCCACAGTGCAGGTATTTGATCCGCTGGTGCACAAACAGTTACTACTACGATCGGACAACGACAATCTGAAACTGGAGAAGGGTCACGATCCACGATTCGTCGTCTGTGAAAGACCCGTGGTAATTACCGGTGGCGAGCTAACCAGTGAGATGCTTGAAGTCCAGTACGACCCGTCAACGAGGCTTTACGAGGCGCCGCTACAGTTCAAAGCCAACAATGGCATGTTCATCATTGACGATATGGGCCGGCAAAAAGTGTCTCCAGCGGCGGTCTTCAACCGGTGGATCGTTCCGATGGAAGAGAAGCGCGATTACCTGACCCTGGGATCTGGCCGCCATTTTACCGTGCCATTCGACGTAGTCCTGGTCTTCTCAACAAATATTCATCCGCTGGAGCTGGCCGATGAGGCGTTTCTGCGTCGAATTGGATACAAGATCGAATTCCCTGCATTGACGGCAGAACAATACGAACACATTTGGCGTGACATTTGTGTGGATTTCAATGTCGAGTATGAGTCGCACGTTCTGAACTATGCGATCAATGAGCTGCACACGAAAAAACACGTTGCGCTCTTACCTTGCCATCCGCGAGATTTGCTCGGCATGGCCGTCGATCATGCAGTTTACGAAGACAATTCGCGCAATGTGAGCATTGATCACCTGCGTTGGGCCTGGGACAACTACTTCGTCTCGGTAGACGGAAATGGTCAATCAACCGGACGATCATCGTCCTGATCAGGAGTTTGCGAACATGGTAAAACGAAGAGGAGTGCTGCTGATTTTTCTGTCTTTGCTAATGGCAATCGGTGCAGCTTTTGTAGCGAATGAGTGGATTGTTGCTCGTGTCATGCCGGATCAGCAGACGGAAGATAATTCGGCGCAGGTCGTGTCAGCTGCGATGTCTATACCATTCGCAACCAAAGTCGAGGAACGCCATCTGAAGTTAGTCGAGATGCCAGAGGGGCTGATGCCCGAGGGATTCTTCGACTCATTAGAAGACGTCGTCGGCAAGGTATCGACGACCAGTATTGCGCGGGGGGAGATACTCGTTACCGAGCGATTTCGTGCCCACACCGCTGGCAGCACGCTTGCGGCACTTGTGAATGAAAACATGCGGGCGGTCACCGTTCGGGTGGATGACGTCGTCGGCGTCGCCGGCTTCCTGCTACCAGGCAATACCGTTGACATACTGGCTTCGCGCAAAGTTGCCAGCAAACGCGCGATAACCGAAACAATTCTGCGCAATATCAAGGTACTGGCGGTCGATCAGTCCGCGTCGACAGATGACAATCAGCCCGTCGTCGTTCGTGCGGTAACTTTGGAAATGTTACCAAGACAGGCTGAGGAACTGTTTCGCGCAAGGACCGAGGGGACTATTCAACTTACGTTGCGTAATCCAATGGAGGGGGACTACGTAGCGCCGCCCCCACCCAAAAGAGCGGTGCGGCGGGCGCCAGTCAAGCGCGCGGCACCCCCATCGGAAGTTATCGTGATTCGTGGCACTTCTGTCGTCAAAACCAAGACAAGAACCTGAGGTAGTGTCGAATGTTAACGCACAATAAAAGTACGAAATCAAACCCAATGCGTGAAACACGAAACAGCATCTGCAGTATATGGATGATACTTCCGATGTTCGTGCTTTTGCTCTGGCTAAACACGGCAGATGCTCAGAGCGATCTTGTCCGTATGGGCGGCGGGTCCGAAAATTCAATGGTCGTGCCGTTATACAAGTCACGCATCGTTTCTCTTAACGTCCCGGCAAACCGGATTTCTGTGGGTAATCCGGACATAGCAGACATTGTGATCGTGCAGTCGAGCCAACTTTATGTACTTGGCAAAGACCTCGGCACAACAAATATTTTGCTTTGGGACAGGGAAGACAACCTTATTGGGACGCTGAACATTGAAGTCAGTCACGATCTTCAGTCGCTCAAAGAAAAACTATATCGTTTGCTGCCGCAGGACAGGATTGAGGTTTACTCCGCGCAAAGAAACATCGTTCTCTCTGGCCAGGTCTCAAATATTGGAAACATGAATGCCGCTGTGCGTATAGCGCAAGGCTATTTCGTACAACTCGCAGCGGCAACCGAATCAGAAACCTTTGAACTGCAGCAATCGGCTTCGACACGCGCTGATAAGAGTGTTGGCGAAATAATCAACCTGATGAGCGTGCGCGGCATACACCAGGTGATGCTGGAGGTCAAAGTCGCGGAGGTCAAACGTACTGAGATTAGAAACCTTGATGTCAACTTCGCGGCCCTTGTAACGGACACTGGCAATTGGGACTGGGGCGCATTTAACGGCGGTGCTGATGCACCGAATTCCGCTAACAACAAAGGTTTTTTTGGAAGT
>JBLHLN010000047.1:0-11385 GCA_047620565.1 Woeseiaceae bacterium | reverse complement strand
AATGTCGTGACGACGTAGCCCCAGAAACTGAGATTCAGGAGACCGTACAGAAATTCCATGAACGTATTCCATGTGTAGAGATATTGCACACTATAACGAATGCAGGTTGCCGCTCCAAGACTGACTGCATACAGGCCTGTGCCTGTATGCAGTCGCCCCGATTCCGACTATATTCGATCGTTATAGCCAATTCGGGCCAGCTAATTCGGCCAGAGGTATATTCGCAACAAGATGCCGGAGCTGCCAGAAGTTGAGACCAGTCGCCGCGGCATCGCTCCGTGGGTCGAAGGCCAGCAAGTCCGGGAGGTAATTGTTCGCGACCGGCGCCTGCGCTGGCCGATTCCGCATGACATCGACCGCGAGTTACCTGGTCAGGAGATCCGCGCTGTCCGGCGACGTGCCAAATACCTGTTGTTCGAAACACCACGCGGCACTGCAATAATGCATCTCGGTATGTCCGGGAGTGTGCGCATAATCGCCTCGGACGAGCCCGCCGGCAAGCATGACCACGTTGATATCTGTTTTGGCAGCGGCAAGTCGCTCAGATTCCGCGACCCGCGCCGTTTTGGCTCTCTGCTCTGGAGTAAAGATCCGTACCAGCATGCGTTGCTGCGCGACCTGGGGCCGGAGCCGCTTACTTCTGCATTTGACGGCGTATGCCTGCATGAAAAATCACGCGGTCGTAAGGTCAGCATCAAGCAATTCATAATGAATGCTGCTGTTGTTGTTGGCGTGGGAAATATCTACGCAAGCGAGGCCCTGTTCATTGCCGGTATTCATCCAAAGCGGAGCGCGGGTCGCATATCAGCCGGGCGTATGTCGGGCCTCGCAGGCGCAATCAAACAGGTGCTGCAACAGGCCATTGACGCTGGCGGAACGACACTCAATGATTTTGTCGGTGGCGACGGAGAGCCCGGCTATTTTCAGCAGATGCTCAACGTCTACGGCCGCGACGGTGAACCCTGTCGACGCTGCAAAAGGCGTATTTCTGCTGTAGTGCTTGGTCAGCGATCAACATTCTATTGCAAGCACTGCCAGCGCTAATCTCGTCCGCAGCGCGCGAAAAGCGCCTTGCTTACCTGCGGCGAGACAAACTCCGAAATGTCACCACCCATTGAGCAAATTTCGCGAACCAGGCTTGACGAAATGTAGGTGTATTTTTCAGTCGGCGTAAGAAACGCGGTTTCGACTTCATCAGTAAGATGGCGATTCATGTTGGCGAGCTGAAATTCGTACTCGAAGTCGGAGATCGCCCTTAGCCCGCGAACGATCACCTGCAGGTCATGTTTGCGCGCAAAATCGACTGTGAGGCCCTCGTAGCCAGTAACTTCGACATTTTCCATTTCACTCATAGACGTTCGCGCCAGATCGACCCGTTCATCGAGTGTAAACATGGGTTCCTTGCTGGGATTGGCCGCAATGGCGACAACAACTTTGTCGAACAGGCGACTGGCACGGCGCACGAGGTCTTCGTGACCCAGGGTGAGCGGATCGAACGTGCCGGGATACATTGCTGAAACGGTCATTGATTGCTCCATTAACTCTTTGCTTCAATTATCGAGGCATCGACAAGGCAGTAGCGTACGTTACCGGCGACTTTATCTTTCAGCAGGCTCCATCCCGCCGGCAATGCAGGAAACGACTGGTTACGTTCCTGCTCCAGGTAAATTTTAGCGTTGCTGCTGAGCTTGCCGCTCCCTGCCAGCAGTCTACACAAATCCTCCAGCAGATCGGCAGCAAAAGGCGGATCCAGGAACACGATATCAAACTCGCCAACTGCGTCCGTGTCGACTAACGTCATTGCATCAGTTTCGTACACCACTGCGCCGGACGCCTGCAGCAAACTGATATTGTCGCGCAGCACTCGTGCAGCATTTGCGGAATTTTCGACAAATACAACCGATGCCGCTCCGCGCGATAGCGCCTCCAGGCCAAGTGCGCCGCTGCCGGCGAAAAGGTCGAGACATTTTTTGCCTTCAATTTCCGGCGACAACCAATTGAAAAGCGTTTCGCGCACGCGCTCCGGCGTAGGGCGCAGACCGGCCTCGTCAGCGACAGGCAAAAGGCGGCTACGCCATTTTCCGGCTACAATACGCAGCCGTCCGGACGGCGATCCTTTGTCCTTGCCTCCCCGGTTTTTTTGTTGCCCCATGACATCGTCTATTGGCGAGGAAAGTGCGAGGTTACTCCAGGACTCTGTGCGGTAGAAACTGTTTCTGCGCGGATTGACTGAACTTACGCGGAAAAGATTGGTGTTTGGAAAAAAGAAACCTGCAGAAAAATCAGAAAAAGTCAGCTTTGTAAAACGACTGCGCGCGCGGCTCAACCGTGGCGACAGCTGGCTTACTCGTGACATTGCCGATCTTGCGCCTGGCGGGCGAATTGATGAATCCGTACTTGAGGAGCTGGAAACCGAGCTCGTAATGGCCGACGTCGGTGTGGAAACGACAGAACGTATCATTGCCCGCCTGCAGAAGAGCCTCGCAAGAAGAGAACTTAAGGACGGCGCCGCCCTCAGACAGGGCCTGACGAATGCGTTGACGGAAATTCTCCAGCCAGTCGAGGCGCCATTGCGCGTGTCCACAGATGACACGCCGTTTGTGATACTGATGACCGGCGTCAACGGCGCCGGCAAAACCACGACTATTGGTAAGCTTGCCAGGCACCTCAAAGACGAGGGCTACTCAGTTATGCTGGCCGCCGGCGACACGTACCGCGCCGCTGCGATTGAGCAGTTGCAGGAGTGGGGCAAGCGCAATGACGTAGCCGTCATTGCCCAGCAAACCGGGGCAGACCCTGCCGCCGTAATATTTGACGCTTATGAAGCAGCGCTCGCCAGGAACATTGATGTGCTTCTCGCAGATACTGCTGGCCGCCTGCAAAATCAACAGGGGTTAATGGACGAACTTTGCAAAATCAAACGTGTCCTGGCGCGTCGTAATCCGGCTGCTCCGCAGGAAATCATGTTGGTCATCGATGCTGGCCAGGGGCAGAACGCGCTGGTCCAGGCTGAAAAATTTCATGCCGCGCTGGGCCTTACCGGAATTACAGTGACGAAGCTGGACGGTTCGGCGAAAGGCGGTATTCTTCTCGCTATGGCAGACAAGCTGGGCGTGCCGGTCCGTTTCATCGGCATTGGTGAAAGCGCCGATGACATGCAACCGTTCAACGCCCGGGATTTTGTACATGCATTGCTTGGTGACAATAGCGACGCTTAGGAATTCGAAAACTTGATTCATATTGAAGATGTGTCAAAAAGATATCCCGGTGGCCATGACGCACTGAAGGGCCTTAGCCTGGATGTCGACAAAGGTGAGATGGTATTTGTCACTGGCCACTCCGGCGCTGGCAAGAGCACACTGTTGCGACTGATCGCACTTATAGACAGACCCAGCGCCGGTCAGGTTATCGTAGATGGTCAGAATACGCGCCGCGTGACGCGGCGAAAGATTCCGGCATACCGACGCCAGATAGGTATGGTTTTCCAGGATCACAAACTGCTGTATGACCGTCCGGTATTCGATAACGTAGCGCTTCCGCTCGTGATCTCAGGAATAGGGCATCGTGACGCGGCCCGCCGCGTTCGTGCAGCGCTTGATCAGGTAAGCCTGCTCAGCAAGGAGCACCAGCTTCCGGAAACGCTTTCTTCCGGAGAACAGCAGCGCGTCGGCATTGCGCGTGCCATCGTCAGCCGACCGAAGCTGTTAATTGCCGATGAACCAACCGGCAACCTCGATCCTGATCTGTCGCTGGAAGTAATGCGAATTTTTCGCCGCTTCAACGAGGTCGGCGTAACTTTGTTGATCGCCAGTCATGACATTGCGCTGATAGATCAACTGGGCTGCCGGCGCATCCCGTTGGCGAATGGCGCACTGCAGGTTGAAGAGGAAGAAAACGTCGTCGCTGAATACGCCGAGCGCCTCGAATCCGGGCATGAGCGGGAAAATTTGCAGCCATGACGGGCAAGAAAGAGCAGGGCAACAAGTCCGCAACGAAGTCGCAGGGGCGCCTTTCAGCGTGGGCGATGCGCCATTTCAGCACCGCAATCGGCGCGCTCGGACGTCTGGCGCGGCAGCCATTTGCCAGTTTCATGACGGTACTGGTTATCGCTGTAACCCTCGCACTACCTGCAGCAATGCACTTGCTTGTAAAAAATGCGCAGTCGATAAGCAGCTCCTGGGACAACGCCCTCGATTTTTCCGTTTATCTGCATAAGGAAACGGCGCTGGAAGATGCCCGCAGACTCGCGGACATAATTGGTCAGCGCGCGGATGTCGAGCAGGTGACGCTGATAGCTGCAGACGAAGCACTGGCAGATTTTCGCCAGCAGTCCGGCTTTGGCGAAGCGCTTGATCACCTCACCAGCAACCCACTGCCGCACACGCTGGTTGTTCGTCCCAGCGATCTGAATACTGAAGTGTCGATGGGTTTGTTGAATGAGGAACTCGGCAACTTGCCCGAGACGGACTTTGTTCAGGTCGACACTGAATGGGTGCAGCGTTTCCATGCAATCCTTGAAATTCTGCAGCGAGCGGTTGCCATCGGCGCAGGCTTGCTTGGTGCCGCGATTATTGTCGTCATTGGCAATACCATTCGCCTCGACATTCAGAATCGCAGCGAGGAAATTGAAGTCACCAAGCTTATTGGCGCCAGCAACGCGTTTGTGCGCCGGCCATTCCTGTACACCGGAATCTGGTATGGGTTTGGCGGAGGCTTGCTGGCTTTGGGCCTGGTCGCTTACGGGTTGTATGCGCTGCAGGCGCCGGTCACACGACTGGCTGGCCTTTATAACAGTGGCTTCTCCGTGCTATCGCTTGATTTTGCAGAAAGCCTGCTGATCGTCGCCACCGGCGTCCTGCTGGGGTTGATCGGATCCTGGGTTGCGGCGGCGCGACATATGCGGCGAATCGAGCCACGCTGAGCCGGAAAAGCCCGGCCACGACTTTTCTATTACATAATGCCGGTGGCGATAAACCATCTATCTCATTGATTACAATTGTTTTTTAATGTCCTCGTGCGGGAACTATTCGCAGTTGTTAGCACTCTAAGGCCTTGAGTGCTAAAATTGCACACCAACCAGGAGGACGCAAATCTCATGACAACGGCAGTCGCTAATAACGATATCACCCTGACTACTCACAACCTCGCCCTCACCGGGCCGGTCGGCAGTCTTGATGCTTACATCCACGCGGTAGGCGGTATTGCAGTGCTGAGTAAAGAGGACGAGCAAATCCTGTCGCGAAAGTATCGCGATCACGAGGACCTTGAGGCAGCGCGCGAACTCGTTATGGCACATCTACGATTTGTAGTGCACATCGCCAAGGGTTACACCGGCTATGGTTTACCCATGAACGACCTTGTTCAGGAAGGTAATGTCGGCCTTATGAAAGCAGTGAAACGCTTTGACCCTGAATTTGACGTCAGGCTGGTGTCTTTCGCTGTGCACTGGATTCGCGCCGAAATTCATGAGTACGTATTGCGCAACTGGCGCATCGTTAAAGTTGCCACGACCAAAGCGCAGCGAAAACTATTCTTCAATTTACGCAAGAAGAAAAAGAGCCTTGCCTGGCTGTCTCATGCGGAAACCAAGGCAGTCGCTGATGACCTCGGCGTCAGTCCGAAAGAAGTCACTGAAATGGAACGCCGCCTGAGCGCAAGAGATTCCGTGTTTGACCCGGTACCGGATTCCCGTGACGACGATCGTGCGTTTTCACCGGCAGCCTACTTGCAGAGCAAGGGCGCCGACCCCGCCGTACTGGTCGAAAAAAGCGACTGGCACGATAACGCGAGCACACGCATGATGGCAGCGTTACGCACTCTCGATGACAGAAGTCGACACATTCTGGAATCGCGCTGGTTGACTGAAGACAAGCTCACTCTGCACACGCTGGCCGATGAATATGGCGTGTCGGCGGAAAGAATTCGCCAGATTGAAAACAACGCAATTAGAAAGATACGCGTTGCAATGGAAGTCTGATTTAGACCAGGAAAACAGAAAGCGTGACTCCCTTGCGGGAGTCACGCTTTTTTTGTGCCCTGTCGAATACGACGCAGCTTCGAACTAACTGGTTACCGGCACCATGGTAATTTCCACGCGGCGATTTGCGCGCTTGCCATCGTTCGTGCCGTTGTTAGCCACCGGCATCGACTCGCCCAAACCAATCGTAATCAGACGTTGTGAATAAATTTCCTGTGCCTCAAGGTACTGGGCAACTGACCCGGCACGCCTTTCCGACAAACTTTGGTTGTAGTCGTTAGATCCGCTGCTGTCTGTGTGACCGGCGACTTCTACAACCGTCTGGTCGAACTCGTTCAAAACCTTGCCAACTGACGTCAGCACGTCAAAGAACGCAGGGCTCAGGTCGGCGCTGTTGGTGGCGAACGTCACGCTGCCTGGCATATTCAGCGTGATGTTGTCACCGTTTCGCGTAACGCTAACGCCGGTGCCTTCAAGCTCGGCGCGCAACTTGGCTTCCTGCTGGTCCATGTAGTAACCGATGGCACCGCCGGCCAGCGCGCCTACACCAGCGCCTATCAATGCGTGCTGCCTGCGTTCGACCGCATCATCACCGGACGCCAGACCAACAGCGGCTCCTGCAATGGCGCCAATCGCAGCGCCCTTGGCCGCGTTGCTCGTTTTGGACTCCTGCGTATACGCATCAAATGTTTCGCAGCCGCCAAGTGCGACGACGAAACCCAGTGAAACCAGCATTACTTTCATTGCTTTGTAATTCATGTCATTCCTTCCTTCCACCTGCTGCGAACAGAGCGGATACCCTTTACGAAGTTTGTAAAGCGATTGTAGCGTTCCCCATGCTGAACAGACCCTGAAACGGGACCATACGCGGCGTTGGAAGCGCAAAAGTGTGGAACAGGTCTCAGTTTGTTCGCCGGCATAGATTGAGCCGGCAATCTGCGGTCGCGTGTAGAATGTGGCAGCCGATCCGGCTTTTGTTGACCAGAGTTGCCGAGAATAACAATGCCCGAGACAGACAGATGGCTGCAGGAATATGCAGAAAACCATCGTGATATCGACAACCCGGTTATCTACTGGTCAGCGGTGCCAATGCTGGTTCTCGCGACTGTCGGCATGCTCTGGTCGTTGCCGGTTCCTGAAGAATTCGTGGCCATATCGCCATTGCTCAACTGGGGCAGCGCCTTTCTGATGGCTGCTGTCGTGTATTACTTCATTATTTCCCTGTCCCTCGCCATCGGCATGCTGCCGTTCGTATTCGGCATTAGCGGGCTGCAGGTGTGGCTGACTAACTCGGAGTATGGCGCTACGCCGGTTTCGAGCGTCCTGTTTATAGTCAGTGTTGTCGGTCTTTTTCTCGGCCAGTATGCGAACGGCGGCGCCAGGGCCGTCTTCCAGGACATTCAGATGATGATGATCGCGCCGGTCTGGCTTTTGTCAAATCTGTACCGCCGGCTGGGCATTCCTTTTTGACCAGCAGACAATAAGGCGCTATTGAGGTCTACTAGCGCCCATCCCAATTCTGTAGAATCTCCACCCCAGCACTACCCCATAGCCCGGAGGCATTGTGGCCAGTACCGCACCAGGAAACACACCCGCAGCTAGCAAGCGCCAGCTCAACCCATTGGACCTGTACGACGTTCGTGCCGAGTTAAGCGAAGACGAAGCAATTGTGCAGGACACTGTCGCGAGATTTGTCGACGACAAGGTTTTGCCGGTCATTCGTGAGGCGTTTGAGAATCACGATTTCCCGCTGGACCTGATTCCACAGGTTGCAGAACTCGGACTACTTGGCAGCTCCCTCGACGGCTATGGTTGCGCCGGACTCAATGCAATTTGCTATGGACTGATTTGCCAGGAACTGGAACGCGGCGACAGCGGTCTGCGCAGTTTTGTTTCCGTTCAATCCAGCCTCGTTATGTACCCAATTCATACCTACGGCAGTGAAGAACAAAAACAACGCTGGCTTCCGGCAATGGCCAGCGGAGAAGCGATCGGCTGCTTTGGCCTGACCGAAGCACACGGTGGATCTGATCCTGGCAACATGAAAACGCACGCGAAGCGCGATGGCGACGACTGGGTGCTGAACGGATCAAAGATGTGGATTACGAATGGCAACCTGGCGCACGCAGCAGTCGTCTGGGCGATGACCGAAGAAGGTGTTCGCGGCTTCATTGTCGAAACGGACACCCCGGGATTCACTGCACAAAAAATCGAAAATAAGTTTTCGCTGCGCGCGTCGGTGACGTCAGCGCTGTTCTTCGACAACGTTCGCCTACCGAATGATAGTGTTTTGCCAGGTGTGGTTGGCCTCAAAGGTCCATTGAGCTGCCTGACCCAGGCCCGCTATGGAATTACCTGGGGGGTCATTGGTGCGGCGCAGGCATGTCTTGATGAAGTGCTGAACTACACCCAGGATCGCATCCTGTTTAACAGGCCGTTGTCACACAATCAGTCTATTCAGCAACGACTGGCCGATATGGCGAGACGCATCACAACAGCGCAATTGCTGTCGCTGCGACTTGGAAAGCTGAAAGATGAGGGGCGCATGACATCGTCGCAAGTATCAATCGCAAAGTGGAACAACTGCCGTGCAGCGCTGGATATTGCTCGTGACGCTCGCGATATGCTGGGCGGCAGCGGTATTAGCGCAGAATATACGCCGATACGTCATATGCTGAACCTCGAAAGTGTCATTACTTACGAAGGCACAGAAACGGTGCACCAGCTGGTTGTCGGCAAAGAGTTAACCGGCGTTAATGCATTCTAGAAACAAGGTTGAAACGGGACATTAATAATCCTCGTTTCGATCCTGTTTGCCTGAGTCCTGACCATAAGCAACCTGCCACAAAATCGTGATGTTTGGCGCCTCGCTGCGCCGATGATCATCTCAAATATTTCAGTGCCGCTACTTGGCATGGTCGACACCGGTGTCACCGGCCATCTTGACGATGCGGTTTACCTCGCGGCCGTCGCCATAGGCTCAACTATTTTCAGCTTTCTCTACAGTGGCGTTAATTTTCTGCGCATGGGCACAACCGGAATCACTGCCCAACGCTATGGCGCAAATGACAATGACGGTTTGAAGGTTGCTCTTGGCCAGGCCATTGTTGTTGCCCTGATAATTGCTGCCGTCCTGATCGTCCTGCAGAAACCGCTCGGCAACATTGCGATCCGCTTGCTGGGACCGGAGTCTGAAGTCGGACTCTACGCCCGCGAATACTTTTCCATACGCATCTGGAGCGCCCCCGCAACGCTCGCAAACTATGCGCTGATCGGCTGGTTCATTGGTCTGCATAATGTGCGCATCCCCTTGTACATAGTTCTGGTAATTAACATCACCAACATCGCACTTGATTTGTTATTCGTGGTGGTACTCGGCATGAAGGTAGATGGTGTTGCAGCGGCATCTGTTGTTGGAGAGTTTGCCGGACTCGCAGTAGGCTTCTATTACGTAATTTCCGAGTTTCGAAAACGCGGTGGGCACATGCACATTTTGAAGCTCACCTCGGCAGCCGAATACGCTCACTTTTTTTCCGTGAACGCCAACCTGTTTATCAGAACGATGGCACTCATGTTTACCTTCGCCTTCGTTACGGCTGCCGGCGCACGGCTCGGCAGCCTCATACTGGCCGCCAATGCTGTGCTGATGAATCTGTTGCATCTGATTTCCTTCGCACTCGACGGCTTTGCGCACGCGGCAGAAGCTTTGGTTGGCAAGGCGGTAGGCGAGAAGGATATGGCGTCGCTGCAGCGATCGGTCTCAGTGACGCTGCGATGGTCGCTTTACGTAGCTGCTGTGTCCTGCGGCATTTTCTTTGTCGGTGGGCCAACAATTATTCGCCTGCTCACGGATCTCCCGGAAGTCGTGAATGCGGCTTTGATTTACCTGCCGTGGGTTGTCGCGTTACCCATAGTGGCAGTCTGGGCGTACCTGTATGACGGGGTCTTTGTAGGTGCCACACGCGCCCGCGAAATGCGCAATATTATGGTGATCTCCGCTTTGCTGGTATTTCTGCCGGCCTGGTACGTTCTGCGACCCTTCGGTAATCACGGACTCTGGTTGGCGCTGACAATATTTCTCGCCAGTCGTGGCATCGGTATGCACTACTATTATCGGCGTCACGTACTCAAAGACATGGCTCGCTGATCAGACCGCTTCGGTAACGATAATCGGTGCGCCGTGCACGTCGCACTGTGCCTGTACCGACGCCCTTGCCCATGCGTATGCGATGATGCCGGTCGCAACATTGGCGATCGCGTATGCGGCGAAGATTCCGGCCATGCCGAAAAAGTGATTGGCTACAAAGGCAATCGGCACGTATATGACCGCCATACGCGCAACACTGATGTGCACTGCAGGCATTGGCTTGCCCATGCCGTTAAAAGCCGCGTTCATGATCATGACCATGCCGTACGCGCCGTAGCTAATCGGTACGATGTAGAGAAATAAAGTTGAGACTTCGGTAACACTGGGATTATCACTGAAAAGCGCCGGCACCCATTCAGCAGAGAGCGCCAGGATCAGGGCCACAACCACGCCGCATGCCACGCAAAAAATTGTACAAAAACGCAGCGCAAGCAGAATCCTGTCTGGTCTGTTGGCGGCAACGTTCTGTCCGACAAACGGACCAATGATTGCGGACATTGCATAGAAAATAACCAGTGTTAGCGACTCCACTCTGCTGGCTACGCCAAAACCTGCCACCGCTTCGGGCCCGTAACGTGCGAGCATTGCGGTGATTACGCCGATAGCAATGGGAATAATTACGTTCGTGCCGGCCGCTGGTATTCCAACATGCAGAATATCCTTCCAGGACTTTCGCAATTCACCGGCATCAGGCTTGTTGAACGTCAGCATGTCGAGACGGCGGTGCATAAGGTACAACGTGCCGATAAAAATCGCAGCTCGCGCCAGCAGCGCTGCCATGGCCGCGCCCTTTAATCCCATCGCGGGAATTGGCCCTATGCCGAAAATCAGGATCGGGTCGAGAATAATATTTACGACCGCCGCAATGACCATGAGCATGCTTGGCAGCCGGGTGTCGCCGGTCGCTCGCATGCTGCTCATACCAACCATACCAACGACGACGAACGGCACACCGGCATAAAGAATCTTCATATATCCGCCGATAAGCGGAATCATATCGTCAGGGGCGCCAAGCAATTTGAACAACGGCTCGATTGTCAGAAGCCCGAGCACACAGACCAGCGCGGTTATGCCAAAGGACAGCAGCAGACTGTCAGTTGCCAACCTTCTTGCGCGTCGGTGATCATGGGCGCCGATCGCACGCGCCACGACCGACGAGGTACCGGCGCCGAGACCGATCGCAACGCTGGTGACGATCATCAGGACCGGAAACGCGAAACTCAACGCAGCAAGCTCGCGGTCACCCACCTGCCCGATGAAC
>JBLHLN010000046.1:0-11438 GCA_047620565.1 Woeseiaceae bacterium | reverse complement strand
GGACGCCAAAATTCTCACGTGGAAACCGCCTGCGACCATTCTCGGGCTAGATCCTGTTTATCGACTCGACCGTCTCAGTGGCCGTTATTCAACAATTGATCGCGAACAATCGGAAGCGCGCACCGTACACTCACTTGTGACAAGCAAGACCGTCGACGTCTGGAAAGTAGCGCGTCAGTTTCCCGCGTATTTGCCGGGAATCGACGCGTTCTACGGCACAGCAACCTATGTGCCCATGGCTGATGGTGCGCGTTTCGCGGTTTCCCTTAGTCGCGACGCGCTGATTGCCAGGCCGGCAAATGACACGGCACGCCAGTTAGTTGGGGATTGGCGTAGCCACGGGGAGTAATCGGCAGCCGGATTATGTCCAACTCAGGAAGTTGCTAAGCGTACTGAGGATATACTTCTAAGGCACTGTCGCGACTGACTAATTCGGCGTGACAGCATAAATCAGAATAATAAAATGGCAATCGTAATAGAGCGAGACAAGGGCTTAAGAAACCAGGCAGACGAGCAGTTTGGCCTGGAGTGCCCCTATTGCGGCATTTACGCACACATGACGCCGCAGTCGGTTCCGGATTTCGAAAATTTGAGCAAACTGCGGCCGAAACATATCGGCATCGTGTACCAGTGTGATTCCTGTTCTGCACCAATTTTTTTGCGCTTCGCCGCGAAACAATATGGCGAAAACGTTATTGAGTTGAATCGAAATTTTATCGAGCTCGAGCGACCCAAAGAACGATTTTCTTTCTCCTACCTGCCGAAAGACGTCGAAATATTGTTTCGGGAAGCGCTTTCCTGTTATTCGAACAACAATTTTAACGCGTTCGCTTCCATGTGCCGACGGGCTGCGAAAAATTCATTTTCAGCAATGGGCGAAAATGGAAAACTGCGCGCCTTTGACGAAGTGATGGCTGCGCAGGACATTGCAGATTTAGACGACGATAGTTTCGAGCCGATCAAAAAGATTATTTTTGAGAATAGCCAAGAAGAAGACATCCCGATTCTCAATCACGCGCAGGCTGGCGTTCTTCTCGAAATCCTGAAGGACATGTTCTATCAATGCTTTGTTCGTCGCGGCAAACTGACGCGCGCAATCAAGGTGCGCCGCTTTTTCGTTAAAGACGGCAACGGCGGCCTCAAAAGCTCAGCCTGATTTATTGCGGTTCGCTTGTCTCGATGTCTTCCGCCGGCGCAAGATCTGCGGTGTCGTCGGACATGTCGATCGTCGCATCGTCCGCTTCAACCGACTCTTCGTCTGCGACACCCTGTTCGGCCTGTCCGCATTGCCAACCCATTTCACCGAGACTGGCGATAAATTCGGTGGTTTTCGTTTCGCAGTAGCCCTCCTCGTTTAATGCGCGCCACAGCACTTCCTGCTCACCGGGCGCCTCGGAGTCTTTGAAATAATGCACCTCGCAAGGCACGGATACGCCGGGTTCAGATACGATCTCGACTCGCCGCGTCATATCACCGAGCGTGCATTGATAATTCTGCGAGTCCTTCGCGCTGCCCGTAGACGGGATAAGAAATGCGACGAGCAGAATCAGGGTGAATTGCTTCATGATATGTCCTCGGTTGTGAAACTCAGTCCTACAGTGGTGGTGTGCTGGCCGGCGCACGACGATGATGAGTTGCCTGTTCATAGGCGAAAGCCAGTCTAATCAGTGTTGCCTCGGAATAAGCCGGGCCGACGAATTGCAGTCCTACCGGTAACGTATCCAGGACGTAGCCCATTGGCACGGTAATTCCAGGAAAGCCGGTGTGCGGCGCAATGTGCTGGCTGTTGTCTCCATGTGGCGTATTCATGTCGCCGATCAACCGTGGTGGATTACTCCAGGTTGGAAACACCAGTGCATCGAATGAGTTATTCGCCAGCAATTGCCCGACGGATTTTGTCAATTGTTTGCGGCCGGCCACTGCGGCAATACATTCTTCATTTTCAGCAGGCGGCAGCTGTTCCTGAAAGTACGCGAGGTCCGCAGCAAGTTTCGGATGGTGCTGCCCGGAATCAATAATTTCCTGCAGCGTTTTAACCGGCGCGTTATCGCCAAGCGACTGCAGATAGTTTTCCAGATCGAATTTAAAACGACTGCACCAGACATCTAGTCGATTTTCGCTGACTGGCGGCACCATCTGTTCGAGTTCGTCAATACGGACGTCATCTATCACGGTTGCACCCGCTCGTTCCAGGTCGCGCAATGCCGTAGCAAAAGCGGCCAGCACATCCGCATCAGCGCCCTGCCGGTTCGACAATTGCCGTAACACGCCGATCTTTGCGCCACGGAGTCCGTCAGCATCCAGATAGTCTACAAAGCGAACCGCGGGTTGCTTGCTGGCGCCAATCGTCACCGGATCGGCCGGATCGTAGCCGGCTATGACGTCCAGTATCAGTGCGGCATCTGCAACGTTGCGCGCCATTGGCCCGCCGACATCATGATCCAGATACAGCGGCACGATGCCGTCGCGACTTGTTAGTCCAATTGTTGAGCGAATGCCCACCAACGCATTGTGTGAAGACGGGCCACGAATCGAATTGCCGGTGTCTGTGCCGAGTCCGGCAACCGCGAAACTGGCGGCGACCGCAGCGGCCGTTCCACCACTTGATCCGGCAGTTGTCCGATTTAGCGCATATGGGTTGAGGGTGTGACCAGGCAGTACCGAACTTACTGTTTCATAAGGAGAAAACGCAAACTCATACATGTTCGTCTTGGCAATGATTACGGCGCCTGCCGCACGCAATTTGCGCACCTGGTAGGCATCGTCCGGTGGCACAGAATTTTTTAGTGATAGCGAGCCGGCCGAGGTCGGCATATCCGCGGTGTCGTAGTTGTCTTTTACGACAAGCGGAATGCCATGCAATGGACCCATGAAATCGCCGCGCGCCAACATTTCGTCCCGTTCTCTTGCCAGCTCAAGCGCACGTGGATTCAGCGTAATAATGGCGTTAACCGAAGGACCTTTTTTGTCGTACGCCGCAATGCGCGCCAGCGACTGTTCGACCAATTCGACAGAACTGACCTGGCCTGCATCCATTGCCTGCCTGATCGCTGCGATGGACGTCTCTTCGATTTTGAATTGCGAAAAACTCACTGTGGCAAAAAGTCCGCCTGCGGTCAGAACAAGAAAGTTCAATAGTTTTTTCACTGCTGCGATCCTCAATAACGCCAACTCGTCAGGTCTGCTCCCTCCGGCGCGGTGGCGTCGATGCGCTCGAGAATTTTTTGCACGTACATGGTGTTATAGCGAAGTCCCGCAATGTAGATAGGATTGTCCTGGTCACCAATCCAGCAATGCTCCTGTCGGTCACCGTAATCGATGAAGCCGGCGTAATACGGATCTGTTGTGCTCTCCAGGAAGTCCTCGAGCAAATAGACCGCATTGTTCAGGTGGAAATTATCCATATCACCGACGAACACATTCAATTTACCCTCGAGCTTCGGTCCGAGCGTTGCCCAATCGCGTTCGAGGATGTGCCGCATGTCGTAGTTCTCTTTCCAATAGGCAGCTACGTCGTGATTGATCTCGCCGGTTTTCTTATCCCAGATGCGCATCGGATATCCGTCTTCGCCCATCGGTGAATAAACGGCCTCCCAAATGTCCCACTGGCCTCCGGAACGACTCTTGTCGCCGACGACCAGTTCCATATGATTTTCATCTTCCATCGTTACAGTGATATTGCCGAGGTAGTCGCGGTATGCCGGTCGTTCAACAGTGTTAAAATCGCCTTTCATACGATATGCGTTTTCGTCGTCGTAAATGTTTACGGCCGAGTAATGGCGGAAATCGAGCGAATCGGGGCAGCCTGCAAAAGTGCCGTTGAATTCATCGGGATACAGCACCTGCACGCCAAACGCTTCCCAGCCGCCGGTCGATCCGCCATAAAGAAAACGTGCCCAGCCTTCACCGAGACCGCGGAACTGCTCCTCGATGTGTGGAATTAGCTCATAGGTAATTGCATCGCCGTAAGGACCGAGATTCGCCGAGTTAACCGCATAGCTATCATCGAAATACGGATTGGCGTGTTGAATCTGAACGATGAGCATGCGCGGGAATTCCGCACCGACCCATTTTTGGTAGAAGTCGTACGCTTCCTGTTGCACAACCCGGTTGTAGCAATCGACATTCGCACTTTCGTTTCTCTGACACTCGATATTTTCGTCCGGTGGCTGCGTCTGAAAACCTTCAAAATCAGCTGGAAAATGACCATGCCAGACTGCGAGTGGATAACGCGCCTCCGGATGTTCGTCAAATCCTGCCGGCAGCAACACATGCGCGCCGAGATACATATCCCGGCCCCAAAATTCGCTCAGGAGGTCGCTGCGGATCCTGATGTGTTTGACAAACTCGGTATCCTCCGGCGCAACAACGGCCTCTACAACCTGGTCCATGAGCAGCGATATGGGTTGCCCGGCGCCCCCAACCTGCAACATGCGCGGCTCACTGTAGATATTGCCCGGAGACTTCTCCCACTGCTGACCTTCGCCGTGGTCCATGGGCAACTTGATGGTCTTGCCATTGTTTAAGTTGAATGTGTCGTACTTGTGTAGCAGAACCTGCACGAAATACTCGCCGGGTGGCAGTTCAGCAAGGCTGTCATAAGGATAGCCAAAGGCATTGTTATCGATGATTACCTCTGTTCCCGGTGCCATACCATCGACCGTGAGGCCAAACATTTGCACAGCCTCGACGCCAGGACGAACCTGGAAGCGCGGCTCGTCGTCATCGTTCTTGCTCAGGAGCAATATGAGGCGGCCATCCAGCGGCACGGAAGAAATGTCATCCGCAAAAGAAATCGCGAAAGATGCCTGCGGCGCACCCTGGCTTTCGGCGGCTGGCTGGCAGGAGGCCAGGAGCAACATGAGCCCGAGGGCTCCGCCAAATCTGGCATAGCTGTGTGACATTTAAATCCCCGCTGAACAGTAATTATTTCGCCAGACTCTACACCCGGGCATGCTGCGTTGGTAGCGGCATGCAGACGCAAATTCCGTCCGCCCGGACTCAGCCAATAGCAACTCGTACATTGCGAAACATTCGCAACCATGGCCCTGTCTCACCCCAGTCATCGGGATGCCAGGAGTTTTGTGCGGTGAAAGCCACCCGTTCCGGATGTGGCATGGTAATTGTGACTCGTCCATCGTCGCTGGCAAGTCCGCAAATCCCATCAACCGAGCCATTCGGATTTGCGGGATACTGCGTTGCGACCACGCCATAGTTGTCCACATATCGAAGCGTGATCTGCGCTTGTACCTGCGCTTCATCGCTGGCGAATACGGCACGTCCTTCACCATGAGAAGTCGCAATCGGAATTCGCGATCCTTCCATTCCGGTCATAAAAATAGACGAACTTTTCGCGACTTCCACAAGACTCAGTCGTGCTTCAAATTGTTCTGACTTGTTATGCGAGAAGCGCGGCCAGTGCCCGGCGCCCGGAATAATTCCGGAGAGATGTGAAAACATTTGGCAGCCATTGCAAACCCCCAACGAAAACGAATCGCTGCGGGCGAAAAACTCCGCAAACTCATCGTGCAATACGGGCTGGAACAATATTGATTTTGCCCAACCGCCGCCCGCTCCCAATACGTCGCCAAACGAGAAGCCGCCGCAGGCGACGATGCCCTGATAATTTTGTAGCGAGTCAATTCCGCTGGCGAGATCATTCATGTGAACATCGGTCGCGGAAAATCCGGCGCGCATGAATGCGGCCGCCATTTCGTACTGGCTGTTGACACCCTGCTCGCGAAGTACCGCAATTTTCGGTTTAGCGCCTCCGATGAATGGCGCTGCGATGTCTTCTTCTGCGTCAAATCTCAGCGCGACGTTAAGTCCCGGATCGTCCTGGTCATTGATGCGGGAAAATTCCTCGAGTGCCGTTTCCGGATTGTCACGCAATGCCTGCATGCGCCAGGAAGTTTCGGACCACGCCTGCTGCAACTCGGTGCGTGACAGTCGCAAGACCAACTCATCGTCATTGTAAATACTGAGTTGGTCATCCGGGCGGACTTCGCCGATCTCGACCCAGTCTGAGCCGCAGCTCTGCAACACTCCCTGTACTTCTGTGAGATTGCTATGCGCAACCTGGATAACGGCACCCAACTCCTCACTAAACAACTGCGCCAAAACATCGTGCTCAGACCCGGAGAGATTCAGTGACGCCCCCAGGCGTCCGGCAAACATCATCTCGGCAACCGTTGCGAGCAACCCACCGTCCGCCCGGTCGTGATACGCAAGGACCAATGCGGACTTTCTAAGTAATTGAATTGAATTGAAAAAATTGATGAGCTGCTGCGGATGCTCGAGATCAGGCGTTGCTCCGCCGGGTCGACTCCAGGCCTGTGCGAGGCACGATGCACCGAGACGATTCGCGCCGCCGCCGAGATCAAGTAACAGCAGATGACTTTTTTCATCGATGCGCTGAAGCTGCGGCGTCAGGTGACTCTGCACATCGACAACGGGTGCAAAAGCAGAAACGATTACAGAAACCGGCGCCACAACCTGGTAGTCGTCTCCTTCGTGATGCCAACCGGCCCGCATCGACAGAGAATCCTTGCCAACCGGAATAGCAATGCCCAGTTCGCGACACAATTCGGCGCCGACGGCTTTGACGGTATCAAACAAATTTACGTCTTCACCGGGGTGACCGGCCGCTGCCATCCAGTTTGCCGATAATCGAATATTGCTGATGTCGTCAATCGCAGCAGCGGCAATGTTGGTAACCGCCTCACCCACTGCGATACGTCCGGAAGCGGGCGCATTGATTGTCGCTATCGGCGTGCGCTCACCCATTGCCATCGCCTCGCCGGTACGACTGGCGAAACCGCTCGCGGTAATCGCAACGTCACTAACCGGAACCTGCCATGGACCGATCATCTGATCGCGAACGCTCAATCCGCCCACAGTGCGGTCGCCGATATTTATCAGGAAGGATTTGTCTGCAACCGCCGGAAATTTCAATACATTGAAGATAGCTTGCCGAAGCTCGATGCCCTCCAGGTCCAGTTGGGTTTCCGCGCGGACAACTCTCTGCACATCGCGGGTCATCTTCGGCGCTTTACCGAGCAACATTTCCATCGGCATGTCGACGACGTGATTGTTGAACTCCACATCCTCAACCAGTAGCCGTTCGTCTTCAGTCAGCTTGCCAATAACTGCGTGTGGACAATTCTCACGGGCGCAGATCGCGGCAAATTCGCCAGTGCGCTCGCGGTCAACAATCAGTACGTAGCGTTCCTGTGCTTCGTTGCACCAAATCGCCATCGGCGACAAACCACGTTCTGCGTTCGGCACGTCGCGCAAATTAATCGTTGCGCCGTGCTTGCTGTGATCAACTGCTTCAGGCACGGCATTCGACAAACCACCGGCCCCGACGTCGTGTATCAACAAAATTGGACTGTCATTACCCATCGCGCAGCAACGATCAATAACCTCCTGCGCTCGTCGCTCCATTTCCGGATTACCACGCTGCACAGAGGCGAAATCAAGGTCTTCACTGCTGCTACCGCTGGCCAAACTTGAGGCTGCGCCACCACCAAGGCCAATCAGCATGGCCGGACCGCCAAGCACGATAACGGCTGCGCCGACCGGGACGTCGATCTTCAGCGCGTGTTCCTCACGAACATTGCCAACGCCGCCGGCGATCATTATGGGTTTGTGATAACCACGAATTTCGTTTTTCGGCAGTCCAGGCAAACTTGCCTCGTAGGTCCTGAAATAGCCCAGCAGGTTCGGACGGCCGAATTCGTTGTTGAAGGCGGCGCCGCCAATTGGCCCATCGAGCATAATCTCAAGCGGTGTCGCCATTCGTTGTGGATGGGGAAAAGCGGTCTCCCAGGGTTGTGCAAAATCCGGGATCCGCAGGTGCGACACTGTGAAACCGGTGAGTCCGGCTTTGGGTTTCGCACCCAGTCCGGTCGCCCCTTCGTCGCGAATTTCTCCGCCCGAGCCCGTAGCAGCGCCAGGAAATGGTGAGATCGCCGTTGGATGATTATGTGTTTCAACTTTCATCAGGATGTGGATCGGTTCATCACTAAATGTGAATTGCCGGTCAACGTGCCCGCAAATCAGTCGGCTGCCCTGCCAGCCCTGCATCACGGCGGCATTATCGGAATAGGCAGAAATGACGCCATCGGGGCTGGCTTCAGTGGTGCTGCGGATCATGCCAAAAAGTTTTTCGTCACGGACTTCGCCATCGATAATCCAGTCCGCATTGAATATCTTGTGCCGGCAATGTTCTGAATTCGCTTGCGCAAACATCATTAATTCCGCATCTGTCGGATTGCGAGCTAGCCGCTGGTAATTCTCCATGAGATAACGAATTTCGTCGCTGGAAAGGGCGAGCCCCAGCTCACGATCGGCTGTTTGCAATGCTGCGGCGCCATCTTCAAGCAGCGGAATGGTCGCCAGCGGGGCCGGCTCATGCTCTGCGAACAGGTCACCGGCCATATCCGGCCTGACCAGGTGACATTCCGTCATCGGATCGAACAACGGCTTCGCCAGGTGCGCGACTTCCTTCTCTTGCGGGTCGCCGTCGCAAACAATCGCGTAACAAATGCCGCGCTCGATTCTCACGATGTCGTCAAGACGACAGGCGCGAGCAATGTCTGTCGCCTTGCTGGACCAGGGAGAAATCGTCCCCGGCCTCGGCGCCGTATAAATCTGCAACGCACTTTCAGGGAAAATCCCGACATCCTCGCCGGACAATAAAAGCGCGTCGAGGCGATCGCGCTGATCCGCGTCCAGCTCGCTCCGGACGTCAACGAAATAGGTGAATCGCGCACTCAGGTCGATAACGCGCTGGTCTTGTTCCCGCAATGTAAGCAGAAGTTTTCGCAGCCGAAACGCACTCAGTGCGGACTGCCCCGGCAGTTCCAATACGTAATTGGCTCTTTCTACCGGAAGGTCGGTCGCGGGTGAGGACAAGCTGTGTGAATCCCCGTGCTGAGTGGGAGTGCGGTCTGGAATGAACGCGATAATACCTAAGCCACGTGCGAGCGACCAGCGATATCGCAGTCACTCAACCTGGCACCCGAAAAGTCTATTTGTTCGGTCCTCCGGGCGTGTAGACGGGTACCGGAAACTGCGTGACATTGCCGTTTTCGAGTTTGGATATCTTGCTCGTACCTTCCTTGTCCACTTCATCGATTCGAATGATGGCGTGCATTGGCAGGTAGGTTCGCTTCACGCCTTCGAATTCCGTCTTGATCTTCTCCTCGGACGGATCCAGCACCACAGTCGTGCGTTCGCCAAATACCAGTTCCTCGATCTCGACGAAGCCGAACAGGCTGCCGTGACCGACCGACCGTGCATAAACCTCGTATACCTGTCCCTGGTTCATGAAGGCGACTCTGTAGAGTGTTTTTTTAGACATGCTTCCCTGCGGATTTTGCCGCTTGCGGTCTGATTGGGGCGGCTAGTTTACCGAAATTCCGCAACGGCCACCCGCTCTTATCGACGCCCAGGCTACAGGGTATATATGGACGAAAATGCCCGTATATGGAGGACTATTGACCTATTGGCAAATTGATTTATGTGAACTGCTTAGCAGCGGTGTGCCTTTGCAGACGGCACTATTTGCTGATCGGAAACGGTTTGGAAATACCTGAACCGGCAGCCTTTTTTACCTGGGAACCAGAATGCCGCTACAGCTCGAAATCACCAGCGATCACAAGGATATTCTTGGCGATGATTGTGTTCGCGTATTTCGCGAAGACGGCGGCACCATTGGCCGGTCGCTGGAAAACGACTGGATTCTCCCCGACCCGGACAAATATATATCCGGCAAGCATGCAACGATCGATTTTCAAACAGGCGCCTATTACCTGGCAGATGTCAGCTCGAACGGCGTCTATGTCAACGGCGACGAAGCCCCGCTGGGCAATGGCAATCCACGCCGGCTTTTCGATGGCGACAGCCTGCGCATGGGTGATTTCGAATTCGCCGTGACCCTCGACGAAGGTCAAAGTCTGGACATGCCGCCACCGGAGGCGGCGACCGTGGTGCCGGACCACATTGAGCAGCTGGTTCCTGAGGACCACCTGAAAAGTGGCATCCAGATGCTCGATGAAGAAGAACTCACGGGTGACGAGGCGTTTCAGTCTACGTTGTTCGGCCCGCCGTCGAAGAAAGAAGAGCCCCAGCAGAAAAAGAAGGAAATGAGCAATCACGCAAATCCGTTCGCGCCGGCCCCAAGCGAATCCCAACAGGCGGCAATGCAGGCGGCGGAATTACTCGATGCATTCATGACCGGTCTGGATATCACCCGCGCGGAAATACATCCATCTACCGATCCGCTGGAGGTCATGCACAATGCGGGCCGGGTACTGAAAGAATTCGTTGATGGCACATCAGACTTGCTGGGCAGCCGTACTGCGTTGAAAAGTATGTTCCGCCTGGACCAGACCACCGTACTGCCACGACACAACAATCCGCTGAAACTGGCAGAAAACACCCGTGATTCAATGATGCAGTTGCTGGTTGGTAAAGAAGGTGAATACCTGAGCCCGATCGACGCAGTTCGCGAAGTCTGCCTCGATCTCAAGTATCACCAGGATGCGGTCCTTGAGGCGATGATCAGCGCATTTGCCGAATTTTCAGATAAGTTTGATCCTGACGAACTGCAGCAGAATTTCGACAAAGCCCTGAACAAGAAACCATTGTTCAAAGCAATAAACCAAATGAAGTACTGGCAACTTTACTGCGACCTTTATCCGATCATGACGCAGTCAAGTTCAGGCAAGTTTCCACACCAGTTCAGCGAAGAGTTTGTTCGCTCCTACGAAAAGCACATCGCAGAGTACAAGCGTCTTGAACGCCACGGAGACGCGCCGAAAAAACGGCCAGTCGAGCAAGTGCCTGAGGCCAGCTTTGACGGCGAAGAATTGGTTGATCAAACCGCAGAGGCGGGATACGCCGACCAGTTCTAGCTGGGAAAACCGGGCTACTTGTTCAACCTGTTATCCACTATGTCCTGCACCACACCAGGATCAGCCAGCGTCGACGTATCACCCAGATTGTTGTAATCATTCTCCGCCACTTTGCGCAAAATCCGTCGCATGATTTTGCCGGAACGCGTTTTCGGCAGCCCCGGCGCCCATTGAATGAAATCCGGGGTCGCTATCGGGCCAATTTCCTTGCGCACCCACTGCCGCAGCTCGCCTAGCAACTCGTCTGTAGCCTCGACGCCACCCATTAGGGTTACATACGCGTAGATGCCCTGACCTTTGATCTCATGCGGACAGCCAACGACCGCTGCCTCTGCGACGTCGTGGTGTGCAACAAGCGCACTTTCGACCTCGGCCGTACCCATTCGATGGCCCGAGACATTTAGAACGTCGTCAACGCGACCGGTAATCCAGTAGTACCCGTCCTCATCCCGTCGCACGCCATCGCCGGCAAAATACATGCCTTCGCAGGTGACGAAATAAGTATCTACGAAACGT
>JBLHLN010000045.1:0-11459 GCA_047620565.1 Woeseiaceae bacterium | reverse complement strand
TTTTGGGTCGAAAGACTTAAATCGAACGGGATGAATTCAGGGAAACCTTAGCAGGTAAGGCTGATGGCAACCTTGAGCCAAGCCGGCGGTACACCGCCGGAAGGTGCAGAGACTACCTGAGAACTACAGTGTTCTTAATAACAGGCTAGAGCGTCCCGCCCCTAACAATTCGGTTGAGGGTGATGAGATAGTCCGCTCCATTCAGAAATGAATGGTACAAGTGAATCCCTTGGTCGTAGGTTCGAGTCCTACCGGGCCCACCATAAAGTAAGGCATGTTTGGCGACGTAGTTTCGCCAGTATGCAATGGCAGGCTTAGAGCAGGACTATGCCGGCCCTCGCCCTCGTTAGTAACGAGGACGAAGGCGTTCGCCGGGACGAAGCAATGCTTCGTCTCTGCCGGCTCACCCTAACGGGCCCACCATTAATAACAGCACAATCCGCTCCTGGTTCAGCCTCGAGGAAGGCTGACCGTTGCGGATTAATCTTTTCAACACGCGGCGATCCAGATGAGCACACCAACAATAATTTACACCGAAACAGATGAAGCACCGGCACTGGCAACCAAATCATTCCTGCCGATTGTCTCGGCATTTACGGCAGCGGCCGGCGTCGCGATTGAGATCAAAGACATTTCTCTCGCCGGCAGAATTATCGCCAACTTCCCGGATAATCTGAGCGAGGGGCAAAAGCAGGCCGATGCGCTGGCGGAATTGGGTGAGCTCGCCAGGACTCCCGACGCCAACATGATAAAACTCCCCAATATCAGCGCTTCGATTCCGCAGCTGAATGCGGCCATCAACGAATTGCAGGCACAGGGATACGACGTGCCGGATTATCCGGAAGAGCCGGAAAATGCCGCTGAGAAAGAAATCCGCAATCGTTATGCGAAAGTTTTAGGCAGCGCGGTTAACCCTGTTCTGCGCGAGGGCAATTCAGATCGCCGCGTCGCAGCACCGGTGAAACAGTACGCCCGGAAACACCCACATTCGATGGGTGCCTGGCGCAATGATTCGAAATCTCACGTTGCCCATATGACGGACGGCGATTTCTATTCAAGCGAGAAATCACACGTTGTCAAATCTGCAGGAGAGGTTCGCATCGAACACACTTCGGCCAACGGCGATGTGATAGTGCTGAAGGAAATAACTTCCGTGCAGGCGGGTGAGGTCATCGATGCTGCAGTGATGAGTTGCGCCGCGCTGCGGGCGTTTTTCGCCGCGGAGACAGAGGACGCAAAAGCACAAGATGTGCTGTTGTCGCTGCATTTGAAAGCGACCATGATGAAAGTATCGGATCCGATCATGTTCGGTCACGCGGTAACCGTTTACTACAAGGACGTATTCGACAAACACAACGAACTTTTTGCCGAGCTCGGCGTTGATGAGAAAAACGGAATTGGCGACGTATACGCCAGGATTGGCGACTTGCCAGTTGAGAAGCAAGCTGAAATCGAGGCCGATATTGCGGCTGTTTACGAATCTCAGGCAGCACTTGCCATGGTCGATTCCGACAAGGGCATTACCAATCTGCACGTACCGAGCAATGTGATCATCGATGCCTCAATGCCGGCGGCGATTCGCACGTCCGGACAGATGTGGGGCCCGGACGGCCAGCTGCACGACATGAAAGCCATGATTCCGGATCGCTGCTACGCCGGCATTTACCAGGAAGTCGTCAGCTTCTGTCGTGACAATGGTGCTTTCAACGTAACTACGATGGGCAGCGTTAGCAATGTCGGCCTGATGGCACAGAAAGCGGAAGAATACGGCTCGCACGACAAGACCTTCGAAATAGATGCGCCTGGTTCGGTCCGGGTGGTCGACGACAACGGCGTCATTCTGCTCGAGCATGCCGTCGAAAAGGGCGACATCTGGCGCATGTGCCAGACCAGGGACCTGCCGATTCAGGACTGGGTCAAACTCGCGGTAACACGCGCTCGTGCCACCGGTTCCGCGACGATATTCTGGCTTGATCCACAACGCGCACATGACGCGAACCTGATTGCCAAAACGGAGCAGTATCTTGGCGACCACGATATTGACGGACTGGATCTCAGCATCTTGTCGCCGGAAGACGCTATGCGGACGACGTTGCAACGCGTCACCGATGGCAAAGACACAATCTCCGTCACTGGTAACGTATTGCGCGACTACCTGACCGACCTGTTTCCGATTCTGGAACTCGGAACAAGCGCAAAAATGTTGTCCATCGTGCCTTTATTGGCCGGCGGTGGACTCTATGAAACAGGCGCCGGCGGTTCTGCGCCGAAACATGTGCAGCAGTTCGAAAAAGAAGGTCATTTGCGCTGGGATTCACTGGGTGAATTTTTGGCGCTCGCGGTGTCCCTCGAAGACTTCGCAGCCAAGACCGACAACACGAAAGCCGCAATTCTTGCCACGGCGCTCGACTCTGCGAATTCCAAGTTTCTCGACAGCAACAAGTCCCCATCACGCAAAGTGATGGAACTCGATAATCGTGGCAGCCACTTTTATCTCGCAATGTACTGGGCAGAGGCATTGGCACGTCAGGAAAGCGATGCGGAGCTCAAGTCATTATTTTCGCAGCTCGCCAAAAAGCTGATTGATAGTGAAGCAGAAATTATTGATGAATTGAACGCGGCGCAGGGAATGCCAATGGATATCGGTGGTTATTACCATCCCGATCCGCAGCTTTCAGAACAGGCGATGCGACCAAGCGGCACGTTGAATGCGATACTCGAGTCGATCGCCTGATTGACCAAACCCGGTACTGCCATTAGTGCGTCATTGCATAGATGACGTAGTTGATCCCGAACCTGTAAGCGAGCGCCGTGTATTCTTCCGGGTACCAGGCTTCGTCGGCCAGCTCCCAGGCATCGCCCAGATCGACGTTGAAATTGATAATGACCATCAGACGGCCTTCGTCGTCGAAAATACCGCGCCAGGTCGGCGTATAACCATCGTGTTCCCAGGTTTGCCCATAGCGCAACGCCATGATTCCGGGAATTGGCTTCGACTGATCAGCATCAAAGTGCATGCTCATAATCGGCGTGTCCTGCGGCACGTCAATGACGGTTCGATCAGGAAAGACCTTTTGCATTGAACGCATAAAACCCGCCCATTGCACTGACCCGTGAAAGTCATCGACAACGAGGAAGCCGCCGCGAAGCAGGTACTCTCGCAAGCTGTCCGCCTCTTCCTGAGTAAGAAGCCAGCTGCCGACTTCAAGCGCGTAGATCCATGGCCTGTCGAACAGTTGCTCGTCTGTCAGCCGAATGGCGCGACTTTGGTCCTCGACGTCGACTAAGGTAAGGCGCCGGACGCCGCGTATGAAATGCATGTCGGACTCCGGCCAGTCACGCCATGCGGTATTGCCTGGTCCAGGCAGGGGCTGATAGCCCGAATCGAATATTATTCGCGTAAATGCAAATTCGGCATAAGAATTGAGATCAGTAGAGATCTCGCCTTCGCGCCCCCAGCGACCCTGCCCCAATGCAGCCTGCGCAAAGACAACCAAAGCAAGCAATCCCAATATTCCGGCCGTTCGTCGCACATGCTCACCGCTGAAAATTATTTCGCCTGGATTCCGAATACGTTACCCATTGGACGCCAAATCCGTACGCCCGTTATCTAGGACCCAATAACATCGTGAAAAATTCGTCTCTTGTTGGGCCGGCCTATCTTGATCCCAGCTCTAACACGCTTCGCCGCGAGCCGTTCCCGGATGCTGTTTGCGCCTGAATCTTCTGTCGATAGGACGACGCGAGGGTCTTATTGCCACTTTCAGCCGCCGCGTGAGCAACGCCGATCAGCGCATTCAGACGGTTGGGCGAGCCCTTAAGCACAATCAGGTAGTTCTCCAATGCGGCGGCGTATTGACCGGCCGCCCTGAGCATATCTGCATACAACTCACGGGCCGGCAGCACCTCGCCTGGTGTCACCGGGTGCTTGTCGACTGCATCTTCCCGATCTGCAGCGCCAGACGCGAGCGCCAGGCCACCTGCGGTGTCACCTTCAGAAAACAATATCCAGGCGTTAAGCGAATCGATTTGCACCTGCATTTCTTCACGAAAATACGGAATTTCATTTGCTGACATCTCGCTTTGCAATTTTCGTATTACTTGCAGCTCTTCCCTGGCCTGGTGCAAATCACCGCTGCGCGCGGCGCCCAGGCCCCTGGCGAAAAAGTGAATCGATTTCGCCCAACCAAAATCATCCCATGCAAAGTTTTTACGTACATACTCCAGCTTAGCGGCCTCCTCCCATTGCCTGCGTTCCAGCGTATACCGCGCCGGTGCCGCTGCGTATGTGTAGGCAACTTTGAAATTTTCAGTATCGGTCTTGGTTATGTTGCCAAGTCGTACCAATAACTCCTTTGCTTCATCATCACGGGCGCTCTGCAACATCGCGTACATCAAATAGTCGATGCTGTGAAGACCTTCGTCGTAGTGTCCCGGCAATCCCGCGCTGACAGTAAATTCCGCAGCAGAGCGGGTCGAATCATGATTCGAAGAAAGCGAACGTTCCCACAAACCCATACGGGTAAATATGTGTGATGGCATATGTTGCGCATGCGCTGAGTCCGGGGCTGCATCGGCATAAGTCTTTGCTGAGCTGAGTGCAAGGTGCGCGAGGCCGGGATAGTCATAGCTGTGAATGAGGTAGTGCAGCACCCCGGGGTGTGTCGGTTGCGAGCTTTGCACCCAATTTAAAAGAGCCGCTGACTTGTACTGCCTGGTATAGGACTTGTCCCTGGGGTCCGCCCCCGCAAGAAGTGCGAGCGCGTAGAAAACAGTCGCTTCGGGATCGTCGAGGTTCGTTGCATAGACATCAGCCATCTTGTCGCCAAAAGCGCGCGCACGGACGAGATGCGTGCTTCTGTCAGTACTTGAAAAGAATGTCTTAAGCGCATCGATATAGGCCGCCTCTCTTGGCGTCATATCCAAATCGTTCGTTGCCGCAAGGTGCAACGCACCAGCCTCAAGCTCTGCTTCGCTCGGTGGATTCCACAACGGATGCCAAATGCTCATCGCAGCGCCCCAGTGAGCCATCGCACATCCCGGGTCGCGTTCGCTAATTTCGTTGAACAAATGAATAGTTTGCACGTATTCAAAAGAATGCAAAAGCGTCACGGCGTGATTGAATTCCTCCCTGACGTCAGCCGCACAAGAATTGTTGAACTGCACCTGTATGGATTCGGTTTCCGCCGCCTGCACAATTGGTGCAGAGACGAAAAGTGCCAGTGCGATGATTCCAGCCGCGAAGTATTTGAAAATGTTCATGTCGATTGTCATCCCCTTCTCAATGATTAACGCGCCTGATTCGATTCGTTCCCGATCGACAAGAAATACTATTTTGCCAGCGGGTCAGGCCTTAATTGGAAGTGCACTACAATGGGTTTTGAGCCCTTGCCGCCCTCTTTCAGCCATGGCGTGCGATCGCCTTCCGGTACCCAGATGCCGCGACCCTTCCAGCCTGCGTCCGGATCGTCGATTCGCCCTTCAAATCCTTTGCTGTAGAAACCCATGGGATATGGAATCCTGATCGTCACGAACTCACCGTCAACCAGCGCATGCACGCCGTCAAACAGATTGCCGGTTGCCATGGGCACGTCCTCACCCAGGCCCAGCGAATTGTGCTGATCGACCCAGGTGTAATAACTGGATTCCACACTGTACTGCGGCAAATCGGCGAATCCCGGCCCTGGAAGATCGTGCAGCGTCCAGCCTTCCGGACAATGATTGCCGGTCGCATCCGGACCGTTCAGCGGCCCTGCGCATTTGCGCCTGTCGAATTCACCCAGGTGTCCACTGCCAAGCGAGGACCAGACAACGCCATTCTTGTCGATATCGGCGCCGCGAATGCCGAATCCCGGCAAAGGCGGGAAGTAGGTTTCAGCGATTGAAGTCTGTGGTGGATTCTCTCCCGGCACCAACCGGGTAATCGAGCCGGGATATCGAAACGCGTTTGATCCCCAGATAGCGTCGCCGCGCGGCTCCGGCATCACGGCATAAAATCCGTTCGGTACGCGCATATCAAGCTGCGGATCCTGCTCTTCACCCGGTTCTGTCCAGGCGTCCTGCTGACCATTTCCGTTGGTGTCCAGAATCAACGGTGCCCAGCCTTGTGATGATTCAGCGTCTCCTGTTTGCAGGAATCTGTTCGTATCCAGCCAGCCGACAACGTCGCCGCCGCCGCTGGTCCAGAGCGTATTGTTCTCATCGTATGCAAATTGCAAATGATGCGTGCTAAAGCAGGTGTCGATGTAAGCATACTCGCCGGTTTTTGGTTCATAGACTGAGAGCTGTCTTGAATTGCGTGTTTTTGGATAGAGCATGGCAGACGGATGATCAGAACCTTCCCTGCAAAAGTCTGGCGCCTCAGGGGACCGAATTCGCGCAGTAAGCCAAACGCGCCCATCCTGATCTAGCATCGGATTGTGGACGTTTGCCTTGCTGTCCCAGATTCTTTCTTCGTCCCAATAGGGTGATGGCGCAACAACGGCTGCGTCGTTGGTCGTCGGCGTGTCTTCATCGCGAACAGGCAGATTGAAAACTGTCGCAGTATTGGCGACCGGGTCAAGAATCGGCATTTCGTCGGTACTCAGTTCCGGCGCACCGTACAAACGGCCATAGCCGTTCACGGTTGGATCACGCCGGTCGGTGCCGGAAAGGTCGTGCATATAAAATTGTGGTTCGGACCAGTCCCTGACAGTCGCCACTATATTTCTTTCCGCACCAGACGGTCGTTGCGGAATGTGTGCCGGCAATTCACCCGCGGCTATGCGGTCCGTCCACTCCGCCATATATTTGATCGGAAGCCCCTGCATTGCCTGTGCCGCTATACGCACCATGCTGTCACCCGCCTGGCCCGACGCAATTCGCCTTGCCCAGGCCTGTTCCGAGTTTTCGAATTCGCCCAGTTCGGCGGGAATGGTTCGGGTGGACAATTGCCCCAGCTGGTGACAGCCAACACAACCCATATTTTTCGTCCAGGTGAGGTAGTTGTTCAGCCCGCCGGGAATGTCGGCAAGTTCTTCCTCAGTTGGCAGACCCAGCATCGCGTACCAGTACGCAGCGGGGTAGACCTGTGCTGCGGTTGCTGCATCCGGCGCCACAATCGCCGTCAGGTTCAGGCTGCTTCCCGGAGTTGCAGCGACTTTCGCCGAATCCTGCAGGCCATATCCGCGCACCCACACCTGGTAGTTCGCAGCAGGCATATCGGGCAGCAAATACTGACCGTCATCGTCCGTGACAACAATACGCACGAATCGCGTACCGAGATCTTCTGTTTCTGCGATAACCCACACGCCGGCCTCAGGACCCGCCGTACTGCTTACAACGCCGGCGATGTCATCGTCGTCCATTGCAATTGTGTTGCTTCCCACCGTAGTCGGCGGCTCCTGACTTTCGCAAGCAATGAGCATGCAGGTCGCGATACCCACGATCAGAGATCGCATAATCGAAGAATTTGTCATGACACTCCCCCGAGTGTGCTGTTCTGCTTTTACAAAAGAATAGCAAAACCGCCAGCCAAAACGAGGCTTTTGCAGTCGAGCGGCGCGGACCTCAGACGTTGCGGCACGACATTACCAGCGCAGCACCGGCAGCCAGCTGTCGTACACGCTCTACCGGCGCGTCGCGCGCCAGCGATTCAGGAGGAGAAATCCGAACAACATGCCGCCAAGGTGCGCAAAGTTGGCAACACCAGGCGAACTACCACTTAGCCCAAGATACAACTCGAGAAGGCCGTAAAACAGTACGAAATATTTCGCTCGCATGGGAATCGGAGGAATAAGCAACATCACTGTACGGTCCGGGAAAAACATGGCATAAGCGAGCAGCAAACCGAACACGCCGCCGGACGCACCGACAGTCGGATAGTAACCGCCCTGCAGCAATGCAACCGTGAGTTGCACTGCGCCTGCACCCACGACGCAAGTTAGGTAGTAAATCGCGAAACGTTTTGTGCCCAGGGTACGTTCGATATCCCGACCAAACATCCACAAGCCGAACATATTAAAAAAGATGTGGTTAAGGTCGCCATGCAGAAATCCGTATGTCAGCAGTTGCCAGACATGAAAGTCCGGTTGCGGCGATCCAATCGGCCATAGCGCAAAATAATAGACCATGATATTTGGCTGCGCTTGCTGCGCGGCGAACGCCAAACCATTGGCAACCAGGAGTATGAAAATGACGGTCGGAATTGCACTGTTGTCAGTCCGTTGTCGTTGATAGATGTGCTGGTTCAAATTGACGCTGCCTTTGTTTTGTTCACCAACCGCCGCCTCCACCGCCGCCACCACCGCCACCGGAGGAGCCACCGCCGCCTCCACCCGAAGACGAGCCCGGCGGTGTCACCGATGAACTGATGGCGCTATTCAGTCCACTGCTCAGACTGGACGTCGTCGAACTGAAATTGAAATTATCCCAGCTACCGTTGTACCAGGACGGGTGATAGCTTGAGTTTTCAGGGCCTTGCAGTTGGGCAAACATTTCAGCAAATCGTTCCGCCCATTGTTGTTCAACCCCCATGGCCAGCGCGAATGGCAGGAAACGCTCGAAAAGCACCGGCGTTTTTTCAGGCGGATTACGCAAATTCATCTCGTCTTTTTCCGCGATCTCCAGATATTCCCTGAATCCCCACAATTCATCGAGGAGTTTTCGGCCCAGACCGGTCGGCTTTTTCATGATGATGGCAAAAACAACCACTGTGACGGCCATTGTAACGATAGTTGCAATGACGAAAAAAGTCGCTCCGGACGCAACGCCGAGTGCCAGAACAGCCGCAACAATACCCACGATCAGCGGCGGCAGGTTGAATGCGCCGTTCGTCCTGAAATAGCGGCTCGCATAATCACGTTTCAGTGACCTTCGATGCGCGGAGCGCGCACTACCCAGTAACGCGTGATATTTATTATCAAGAATGACCAGGTCACCTTCGGCGAACAAAGCGCCCAGCAATTCGCTTTCCCCGGCGGCCAGGGGCGCCGGATCGTTGCCAGGGTCAACGCGGGTCAAAGTATGTTCATCATCGTCTTCGCTAATACGCAGATACCCTTTGACGGCAAGGCTGACCACGGCGGCTGTCATAGTCGTGTCATCGTAAGACATGCGATCGATGTAACGCAGCGACGCCGGTGAAAATCCTTCCGGCGGTGAATATCGGGCGAAAATTACACCCGGCTCCGGATCCTTGCCGTGACGCTGCCAGATTGGAATGTAATAGCCAAGCATCGCAAAAAGTCCGCTGAGGGCTATCAAAAGATTGAGATTGTCGGACAGAATCCAGATCGTCTTCTGTATCGCTCCGGGCTCGTCAACAAAGCCTTTCGGCCAGCTGACGGCAATGGTCAGCCCCTCCCTGTTGCCAAGCGGCTCGGTTATTTCGAAATTCGCGTGGCTGAATTCATCTGTCGAGGCTTGCAGCGCGTCGCCGGAGCTGCCGAAGGGACCGGTATAACCAGCAACTCCGATTAAGTCTGCGTCGAGTTCAAAATCAAACGACACCGTTGCCGTCGCATTGTCGATAGGAAAATCCCAGCCGTCGCCGGTCACGTTCCAATACAATTCATCGTGATCCGCAAAAAAACCGAGCATGCGGCCTGCATCGTATCGATATGTGTAAGTGTGAATTCCCGTTGTTAGCATTCGGTCGGCGCTGCCGAAGTAAGTGCGCACACCATTGCGATTTCTTTCGCTGTGGAAGTCCTCAATGCGATCGTTGCGCAGTACAGTACGAGGCTCATATAGCACCTGTACCGCATTGCCGAAGCGGTCACGGTAGTCAGTCGGATAGTCCCGGTAAATACCACGGCGAATTTGTCGGCCTTCTGCCCGCACCACGATTGATTCCGTTACCTCTATCCAACCATCTGATTTTACTAGTATTTCACTGTGATAATTCAGTATGCGTTCATCGCCCGTTGCAACCGTTGCAACCAGCAGGCAACAAATCAGGGCAAAGCATCTCATTCGACACTGCCAAGATTGACGAGCGGCACGTTAGCAGCGTCATCCGAAGTTTTCTGAAAATAGACTTTTTGTTTGAAGCTGAAGAAACCGGCGAGAAAATTGTTTGGCACGGTTTCTATCCGCGTATTTAATTGACGCACCGAACCATTGAAGAATCGACGTGCGAACTGCAAATAGTTTTCAGTTTCCACTAATTGATTCTGCAAATTGAGAAAATTTTCGTTCGCCTTGAGATCGGGATAATTTTCCGCCACCGCGATGAGCCGCTGCAACCCAACGGCGAGCTCTTCTTCTTTCACGCCACGTGATTCAGCGTCAGAATCGACGTTCAGTTGCATCGCCTCCGCACGCAAGGTCGTCACCGCCTCAATTGTTGTGCGTTCGTAGCCGGCGTACTGGTCTACGGCCTTGACGAGCTGGGGTATGAGATCATGACGCCTTTGTAGCTGGACATCGATATCGCTCCAGGCCGCGTCCACCCGGTTGCGGTCGCGCACAAGCCGATTGTAGATAATCACACCAAGTGCCATGAGTCCGGCAACTATGACGATCATCAACGTCATCTCAGTCCCCGGAATCCAGCAGGCTGATTTCGTCGCCCAGCCTGATTGAGCCACCGTGGATCACCTCGCAGCCCACACCGCCGCGCCAATCCGCTTGCAAGACCTGCTTCAGTCCAGGCACTTGCTCGTCCATACGCGAACAGGGATCGATTTCCATGGTAGTTTTCAGTCGAACATCACCTATGGCAATCATGCTGCCCGGCGTTTTGGGAACATTCATATCTTCAATAAGAATGTTTGCGCGTCGTGTCGTCCATGGCACGTCAATGCCCAGTTCCTCGCAGGCGGCCTGCCAGTCTCGGGTGAATAGCAAGGTAACCTGGCGGTTGCCCGGCTTGCCACGAGAATCGTTGGCTATCCCTGATTCCCTGCTGACTTCGGCCGACTCCAGCGTTTCCATTGGAGCGCGTTTTTTTTCACGGCGCGCGATTCCCGCGAGTCTAGCCATATCCATTCCAAGAGCGAAACCAGAGGCGCTCATTGTAGCGGCTTTCGCTCCAGGAATGACACGAATGGCAGCGGCACGTCGTTCGATCTGAACGAGTTAAAAGGGGATCAGAATAAGAGCGAATGAGCGGGGACGCCATGCATTTTTTCCGCGCTACTCGTGAAACGAATTTCTAATACCAGAAGGATACAAACAGCTGCATGATATTAGCATCGAGATGGTATAGAGGCTCACTACCCAATGGCGCACCAGTCGAAATATCGCGAAACTCATCGTAGTCGATCATCAGGCGGCTATATGAAAACGTCACCGTTCCCTTATCGATGAAATTCCAGCCGTCACTGAGGAAATTGTAGGACGCGGACAGCTTAATCGTTGTGCTCTGTAGCGGACTCAACTCTTTGTCCCGGCCTCGGAAATTCGTCGCCTCGGAACGAGCAAATATGTCCCGGAAGAAATGTGCGCCAGTCTGATCGTGATAACGATACTTCGCT
>JBLHLN010000044.1:0-11470 GCA_047620565.1 Woeseiaceae bacterium | reverse complement strand
ATGGCATTAGGTTCCGGCCTTGCTTCTTTCGCAGGATATGCCGTGGCCAGTTTCTTTCCCAGTTTCCTGGTACGCAGTCACGGCATGAGCCTGACCGAGGTTGGAATCTACATGGGCCTGGTCATCGGCATTGGCGGGGGGCTCGGTTACGCTGGTGGCGGTTTTATCGCCGACAAAGTCGCGCGCAGGAGCAAAAAACATTCGCTCTGGTTTGTATCGCTTGGGACTATGTTCGCCTGGTTTTTCGGTTTCCCTATTTACCTGCTGGACAATCAATACATAGTTCTTGCGCTACTTATAGTTCCTGCCATTTTTTCCAATTTTTATCTTGCAACCACCATAGCCCAGACGCAAAGCCTGGTCCGGCTGAGAATGCGTGCGGTCGCATCTGCTATTTTGCTTTTCATACTCAACATCATCGGTCTTGGCCTGGGTCCGCAGCTCACAGGAATTTTGAGCGATGTACTCAGTCAATATTTTGCTAATGATTCCATGCGCTACAGCCTGTTGATCGTCGTCAGCGTTGCATATCCGTGGACGGCTTTGCACTTCTACATTGCCGGAAAAAGTCTTTCGGCCGACCTCAAGCGGGTGGACGAAGACTAGAATTCACGCGCCTAAACTGCGCGCATGTACCAGTCAAAATCTGCATCAGTGACGACGTTGTGAAAGCGCTTTGATTCATCACGTCTGTGCGCAACGAATATGCGACAAAATTCTTCGCCGAAATAAAGCGGGAATACTTTGCTCCGTGAAAATTTGTCGATGGCCGTGTCCCAGCGATTCGGAATTTTTCTTTTCAGCGTAATTACTTCGCCTTCCCTGACCATTCGGCCCGGATCGCACTTGTTTTTGATTCCGTAGTGAACGCCGGCGAGTATCGCAGCCGTAACCAGGTATGGGTTGGCATCGGCCCCCGAGGTTCGATGCTCGAAACGCAGGTTTTTTTCATCTGATACCGGTACGCGTAGTGCGACGTTTCGATGGTTCGCGCCCCAATTCGGTTCCACCGGGGCAAACATTTCAGGTCGGAGCCTGCGATACGAATTCGCATTGGGTGCGAAAATTGCAGTGCCCTCGGCCATGGTCTTGCGCAGACCACCAATCGCGTGCCTGAATCTCGCCGAAAAGGGTGGCATTGCCATCTTTTCCTTACCTTGCGAAAAATAATTTTTGCCGTTGCGATCCACAAGACTCATGTGTATGTGCATACCAGAGCCAGCATCATCCTCGAATGGTTTAGCCATAAAACAGGCAACGAAACCGTGCTGGCGCGCGACCGCCTTGATGGCACGTTTCAGCAGAACCGCGTGATCGCAGGCCAGCGTGGGACTGTCAACATGTTGCAGGTTGATTTCGAACTGTCCGGGAGCAAATTCGGACGTTGTTGTCCCCGATGGAATTTTCTGCACTTCGCAAACGGCATGCAGGTCGTTCAGAAATCCCTCGATCTCATGGAGTTCATCCGGGTTGTAGACCTGGGGACCCGGCTGCGGTCTGCCAATACCAGGCACAAGGGGGACATGTGGCGTAGGTTGCTCTGCCTTCGCGTCCAGTAAATAGAATTCAAGCTCAGTCGCCATCACTATGCTGAGACCCATTTTGGTCAGCGGCGCAATGCAGCGCTCCAGCACACTGCGGGGATCCGCAAAGAAGGGCTCTCCATCGCGGGTATGTAATCGATACAGCGCCTGCGCAGATGGTTTTTGCGCCCACGGCATCGGTGCGAGACTGCCCGGGACAATTTCGGCGTTTATGTCCGGATCGCCGTCACGGTCTGACCAGGGAATTCCGCTAATGACATCTCCCAGCGTATCCAGCAGAACAGTGCCGCCCGGCAGGCAGAATCCATCGCTGAATGTCTTGGCAAACTCATGCCGACGGATGCGTTTGCCACGCAACACGCCGGGAACATCGGCGACTAAAACCTCCAATTCATGCGTCTTGGGATATTTCTTCAGGAACGAGCGTAGCTCAGCGTCCAGGACGCCGGATTTCTTGCGGGCCATGCGATGTTTCCTTTCTTAGTCGTCTAGAGTCTTTTCTGGAACCAGGCGACGCTCCAGTATTTGTCGAACTTTCGGCCAACTTCATCAAAATTTCCGATTTTTGTAAATCCCAGGTTTTCATGTAATTTGACTGACGCATCGTTTGGCAAGGTTACACCCGCATAGGCACCATGCACGCCTGTGCCACCGAGTCTTGCTAAAAGCGTGGTGTACATTTTTTTGCCGAGCCCCCTGCCGACGGCGCCGCTATCTACGTAGGCTGTCGTTTCCACCGAGATATCATAAGCTGGCCTGGCCTTGAACCGCGTGCTGCAACAGTAGCCCAGCACCTGGTCGTTGGCGGCAGCTACCAGTAATTGATGGGGGCTGTCCTCGCTAAATTGTGAAAACCACGGGGCACGTGCGCCGACGGAGTACGGTACAACATCAAAAGTAGCCGGCGAATGCTCGATGTAGTGGTTGTAAATACGGACGACCGCATCATAGTCACCGGGCCCGCAATGTCGAACAAGCACATCGTCCATACGTTAAGTTTGTGCCTAAATTTGTGACCGGGCAACCGCCGGCCTTTGTGTCCTTATTCTTACACGGTTGCCCGGAACGTGATTTTTATCTCGCCAATTCGGATAAGTCGCGTCATAATATGAAATTCAATATCATAATATGGTTATTTACGCATGAATCAGACACGTCCTCCGCAAGGTGCCCAGGCGGCGCTGAGAGCCGTGCGCCTCCTGAAAATGTTCAGTAACGAACGTCCTGAAATGTCGCTTGCAGAACTAAGTGCGGCGTCCGGCCTTAACAAAACCACTACGCATCGCTTGTTGCGTGCGTTGCAAAGCGAGGCCCTGATTGACCGCAATGCGGCCACCAGCAGTTACAGCCTGGGGCCAGGATTGATGGCGCTTGGCGTACAAGCCCTGTCGAGCAGTGATTTGCGCCGTCGGGTTCGGCCGCTGCTAAGAAAACTCGCGCAGGAATCGGGTGAAACTGCGACGCTTGAGGTGCCCGTAGAAAACAGCATGCTCATTCTCGACGAAGTCGCGGGCAGTCATGTTGTCGGCGCCGCCGCCGAGATCGGCACGCGCTGGCCGATCCACGCGACGTCGACCGGCAAGGTCTGGATGGCGTTTGACGAAACAGGTGTCGATCGACTGGGCGGTGTGCTGCAGCCGCTAACGGCAAAAACCTGCGTCATTAGGGAAGAATTTCCTGCCCAACTGGCGGATATTCGTCGACGAGGTTACTCGGTAACTGTTGACGAACTCGAGGATGGCTATACGGCCGTGGCAACCATCATTCGCGGAGCTCTGGGCGACATCCAGGGTACGTTGTCTATCGGTGGACCAACCCAGCGTCTGTCGGCAGCGCGACGGTCCGAGCTTGGCATTTCGTTATGCAGGGCTGCTGAGCGACTAAACCCCGAATATTAGTTGGCCGGGTGTGTTCGGATCACTGCAATGCAGTAGACTTTCGTCGATTAATCAATGCCGCACAATAATTCTAAGTACTGGAGACACGGAAAATGCGAATTCTTACAGGTAGTTTGATGTTAATGCTCGGAATCGGCGCGTTTGCGCAGGACAATGTTGTCGAGGATAAGATTCGGGCAGCTATGGAGGGAGACATCCGTAGCGAGGCCGATCTGGCTCGTGACCGGAATCGCAAACCCGTCGAAACGCTTGCTTTTTTTCAGTTACGCGATGACATGCGTGTGCTCGAGTTGCTGCCGGGAGGCGGCTGGTATACCAAAATTCTGGCACCGGTCGTTCGCGAAAATGGCGAAATGTATGTTGCCATGGGCACCAATAATGTTCGCGATAACCTTTTAACGCAGCGCGGATTCGGTGACGTCAACGTAATCGACATCGGTGTTGAGACAGTGCGTGACGGTCCGTTTCGGTCCAGCAGCATTCCGCAATTCAGTTTTGGTGTCAGTGACCTCGACCTTGTGGTCACGTTTCGCAACATGCACAACTTTACCGAGCAGGGTAGGAACAGTGTCAACGACGCAGTGTTTGCCGCACTGGGATCAGGCGGTTTGTATGGAGTCATTGATCATTCCAGGCGACACATGCAGGAGATGAACAGCGAGAATCGGCGGCGTACTGATGTCGTGCAAATAATCAAAGAAGTGCAGGCGGCCGGATTCGACCTGGTCGACTGGAGCGATTTGCATTATCGACCGGATGACGAATTGGTATACGAGGTTGGTCGAGCGACCGTAACTGGCAATACAGATCGCTTTACGCTCCTGTTCAAGAAGCCGTAAATATCCGACCGTTAATTGGCATTCCGGCTGATCGACGTATTGTGGAGCCCCATCCATTCCACATGGTTGGGGAGAAATATATTCATGCGATCAGAGATGGCTCTGAGGGTGTGCCGTTATTGATCCCTGCATTTGGCGACAGCGTCAGTGCAGATGCAATACTCGAACGCGTAGACGGCATTTTGCTAACGGGTAGTCCGTCAAATGTTGAGCCGCATCATTACGATGGGGAAATCAGCCGACCGGGCACAATGCATGACCCGCATCGCGATCAGACGACGTTGCCGCTTATTAGTCGGGCGCTGGAAACCGGCGTGCCTTTGCTTGCCGTATGCCGCGGTTTTCAGGAGCTGAACGTCGTGCTCGGCGGAACATTACATCAGCATGTCCACGAGCAACCGGGATATCACAACCACAGGGAAAATCCGGACGACCCGTTGGATGTTCAGTACGGTCCGTCACACGAAGTTCATTTGGTTGATGGTAGCCTGCTGCGCAAGCTGGCAGGACAGGATACAGTCAGTGTCAATTCGTTGCATTCGCAGGGCGTTGCGCGTCTGGCAGACAATGTGACGATTGAAGCGCTTGCCGACGACGGTCTCGTGGAGGGCTACAGAGTAGACAGCTGTTGCGGATTCGCGTTGGCCATACAGTGGCATCCGGAATGGAAGGTTATGGAGAACGATTTCTCGATGGCTATTTTTAAAGCATTCGGCGACGCCAGCAGGGCATTTGCCAGCGAAAAACAGGTGTAACGTGAGTGTCGAAGAAAATACCGAAGACGAAATTCAGTCCTGGTTGAATGAACGCGAAATTGATGATGTTGAGGCGTTCGTGCCGGACATGGCGGGTGCCGCACGCGGCAAAGTTTTGCCAGCTGATAAATTCGGTAGCGGCGAACTGAAACTGCCGGAGGGCATATTTGCGCAGACAATTACAGGCAACTACGTCACCAACGAATTCAACATCGAAGACCGCGACATGCTGTTGCAACCCGACGTATCCACACTCAGGCCGGTGCCGTGGGTAACAGATCCCACGGCTTCGATATTCGTGGACTGCTATCGTAAAAATGGCGAGCCCGTTGGCACATCGCCTCGTCGTGTATTGCGCAACATATTGGACATGTACGACAAAAAAGGCTGGACGCCTGTCGTTGCGCCCGAGGTCGAGTTCTATCTCATCAATGCACATGCCGATGCGAATCTGGAGGTTGAGCCACCAGAGGGAAGACTGGGTCGGACCGAGACCGCCAAGCAGCCTTACAGTATTGATACAATGAATGACTTTGATCCATTCATAAATGATGTGTATGCCTATTGCGAAGCTCAGGGCATACGTATCGACACACTTTCGCAGGAGATGGGCCCCGCGCAATTCGAACTGAATTTTCTGCACGGCGATGCCGTTGAGCTTGCCGACCAGGTATTTATTTTCAAACGCACAGTCAAGGAAGCGGCGATTGCACATGACATGCATGCAACATTTCTTGCGCGCCCTATTTCAGAAGAGGCGGGCAGCTCATTGCATATTCACCAAAGCGTTGTTGACAAAAACGGACAAAACATATTTTCGGAGAAAGACGGCAGTGCGAGCCCGTTATTCCATTCATACATTGGCGGGTTACAAAAATACATGCCCGAGGCTTTGCTGATTTTCGCGCCGTATCCCAATTCATACAGACGTTTTCTGAGTTACTGGGCGTCGCCGGTCAACCTTGCGTGGGCGGTCGATAATCGTACTGTCGGTTTACGTGTTCCGGATAGCGAACCGGAAGCTCGTCGCGTTGAAAACAGGTTAGCCGGTTCGGATGTAAATCCTTATCTTGCCCTTGCCGCGACGCTGGCTTGCGGATACCTTGGAATGATCGAGAAACTTACTCCCGACAAACCGATTGAAGGCAGCGCCTATGATCTGCCATTTAGTCTGCATCGGTTCTTGTATGAGGCAATCGATGCGCTTGATGGCAGCAAGGCCATGCGCGAAATGCTGGGTGACAAATTTGTCACGCTGTATTGTTCAATTAAAAGAGACGAATGCCGCGAATTTATGGAAATCGTCACGCCCTGGGAGCGCGAAGTCCTGTTATTTAACGTTTAGTGAGGTAGAAATCATGGCGGCAATCGAAAAACGCTCCAGCGCCGAGTGGCAGGAACTTGACGCAAATCATTACCTGCACCCGTTTACCGATCATAAGGATCTTGGCAAAAAGAAAAGCCGTATTATTACGCGTGCTGATGGCGTCTACATCTACGATGCCGACGGCAATGAGATCCTTGATGGTATGTCGGGGCTCTGGTGCGTCAATGCAGGATACGGAAGGGACGAACTGGTCGACGCCGCAACAAACCAATTGCGGGAATTGCCTTACTACAATAGTTTTTTTCAATGCGCCCATCCGCCATCCATCGAACTGTCGCGCATGCTGATGGAAATAACCCCGCCATCGTTTAATCGGGTTTTTTACACAGGCTCCGGTTCGGAAGCCATCGACACCATGATCCGCATGGTGCGCCGATATTGGGATTTGCTGGACCAGCCGGAAAGACAAATAATTATCGCCCGACAAAATGCATATCACGGGTCGACCGTTGCCGGTGCAAGCCTGGGTGGGATGAAGCCTATGCACAAGCAGGGCGGCACGCTTGGCGGCATCGAACACATTGCGCAACCCTACTGGTTTGGCAGTGAGCGCACGCTGACGCCGGACGAATTTGGCTTGCAAGCGGCAAAAGCGCTGGAAACGAAAATCGAGGAGCTCGGTGCCGACAAAGTTGCTGCGTTCGTAGCTGAACCGATTCAGGGTGCGGGTGGCGTAATAATTCCACCCGATTCGTACTGGCCGGAAATTCAGAGAATTTGTGATGACCACGGTATTTTACTCGTTACTGACGAAGTAATTTGCGGGTTTGGTCGGCTGGGTGAATGGTTCGGTGCGGACTATTACCAGGTGAAACCCGATCTGATGACTTTCGCAAAAGGCGTAACGTCAGGATACCTGCCGCTTGGCGGTGTCATGGTCGGAGATCGTTTGGGTGATGTCTTGATTGACAAGGGCGGCGAGTTCTACCACGGCTATACCTATTCGGGACACCCTGCGTCCTGCGCCGTTGCGATCGCCAACATTCAGATTATGCAGCGTGAAAACCTGGTGCAGAGAGTACGTGATGACATAGGCCCGTATCTGCAGCGCAAATGGCAATCCCTTGCGGAACACCCTATTGTTGGTGAGACGCGCATGGTTGGCCTTATGGGTGCCCTTGAGCTCGTTCGGGATAGCACGACGCTGGAGCGATTTGACGAGGACATTGGCGCAGGTGCAATTTGTCGCGATTTTCTAGTCAACAATGGCCTGGTCATGCGCGCAGTTGGCGACACGATAGTGACCGCGCCGCCATTATCGCTCACCTATGCCGAGGCTGACGAGCTGATCGAAAAGGCCTGGAAGTGCCTGGACCTGACGCAACAGGCGGCAGTCTGAATCGAAGGGAAAGATAATGACTCTAAAACAAGGTGGCGATCACGCCATCACACGCGACAGCCTGTATGGCACAACCAGTGAGCCAACCTATGCGGGCGTGGTTTCATTTATGCGACGCAAGTACACACAGGAACTTGACGGTGTGGATGTAGTCGTGACCGGCGTGCCGCTCGACACAGCAACGACGAACCGACCGGGCACCAGGTTCGGGCCACGGGCAATCCGTGCAGCGTCAAGCATGATTGCCTGGGAACGACCTTACGGGACAGACGTGGATCCGCTCGATAAACTTGCGGTGATCGACTATGGAGACTGCCTTTTTGATTTTGGCAGACCGGAAACTGTACCGGACGCTATCCAGGAGCATGCCCACAACATAATTAGCCAGGGACCGGCACTGCTCAGCCTGGGTGGGGATCATTTTATCGCATACCCGCTGTTAAAGGCGCATGCAAAAAAACATGGTGCGCCGTTATCTCTGCTGCACTTCGATGCGCACAGTGACACCTGGCCCGACGAAGCAGGGCGGGTTGATCACGGCACAATGTTTTGGCACGCAGCGAAGGAAGGTCTTGTCGATCCCCAACATTCGGTGCAGATCGGTCTGCGTACAACCAATGACGATACACTCGGATTCAATGTCCTGGATGGTCCATGGGTTCACTCAAACGGTATCGACGCCGTAATTGAAGAAACCCGCAAACACCTGGGTGACAACCCGGTTTACCTGACTTTCGACATCGATTGTCTTGATCCCAGTTACGCGCCCGGCACCGGCACACCGGTTTGTGGAGGCCTGACCTCGTATCAGGCGGCTGCGATCATTCGCGGGCTCGCCGGCATTAACCTCGTAGGTATGGATATCGTTGAAGTTGCGCCAGCATACGACGTAGGCGAGATAACTGCGTTAGCCGGCGCCACTATGGCGTGGGAGATGATTAATCTCTACGCGAACCGACCAGAATCCTGACGAAAAAATCTACTGCAGGTGGCCTCTGACCTGATTCTTACTTGCCGAATGCATGCATGATCATGCCCGGTCTGAGCAATGTCTGTGGCGGCTTAATCAGCATTGTTGCATCCATAATTCCGCTGCGGGCGTCCAGGTTATTTGTGGCGCGCAGCAGCAGTCGTTTCATATACCTGACCATCAGCGCATCAACTGCGCTGCGATTGCCGATTGCCTTCCTGAAGCTGAGGTCTGCTGCTCGTGTCAATTGCCAGCCCCAATTGGCGCCGGCATCCGGCAGGCCGCGCCGAAATTTGTTCGAAAATCCATCGAGCGTTAAGTTCTTCAGCATGTGCTCTTCGAGCGATCGTCTTAAGTAAACGGCTTCATTTGCCGCTTTGGTCATTCCTTGCCCGTAGACCGGGTTTAAGCTGCAAACTGTATCGCCAACTGCCAGCAATCGTTCGGGAAACGCGTCGAGTTTTTCGAAACGAAAAATCTTGCAGTCGCGCATGCCGATTCTGCAGAAAGCGGACGCCGGTTGCGCACTCGAGAGGAAATCTGCGACGTCGGGCGCGTCCAGAGACCTGGCGAATTGCATGAATCCTGCCTCGTCGGCCGGCGGATGATCATTGAAATATCCGAATTGTGTAACTACCCATTTGTCGTCTTCGACGCCTGCAATAATTCCGCCTTTCCACATTCCTGGCGCATAGGGATTTACATAGAGAAAATTCCAGTCGGGCCTGAAATCGGTGGTTCGATACAAGCGACTGGTATAACCAAGACCGACTTCGACCTGCTCGACCGGTGGTCTGCCGTATCCCATTTCATTCAATTCAGAGATCAGCGTTGACGCCCGGCCGCGTGCATCTACGAAAAGGTCCGCACTCAAGCTCTGTTCGCCGTGGGCGTCACGGGCAACGATGCCGGTTATTTTTCTTCCCGAATCGCTCCACAGCCACTTTTGGAATCGGTGGCCAGAGCGGATTTCGACCCCGTCTATTGCGAGGACATATTGGCGCAGATGGTTTTCAAAAAAAGGTCGCGTCGAACCAATAATTGCTTGACCGGTATAACCGTTGGTCAACGATTGACCGTAAATCATGACCCGTGCGTCACTGCCCGCATCCCGGACAGTCGCGCCTTGTGAAACGAGGTTGTCTACAAGGCCGGGGAAATATCGCTGCAACGCAACATAGGTCGGTGTCAGGATGACATGAACGTGATTACCTTGTGGAACAGCCTTGCGCGCCGCAATGCCGTCGTCCAGCTCTTCTTTGTCCAGAAGAATGACTTCATCGAAGAAACTGGCCAGTATCCGGCCTGCAAGCAGCCCTGCAATGCTCGCGCCCAAAACAATTGCCCGAGTTGTCTCCCTCACTCTCTTCGGCTCCATGACCTGCGTGTCATTCGGATTCGCAGCGGTATCATACTTGACTATGTTGTCTTGCGGACTTCATGTTACAGAAATAGTAGCTATGACAGGCAGTGAGTGAATCCCAATGAGAATCCTGGTCGTCTTCGGTTTGCTTCTGTCATTGTCCGTCCACGCAGTGGAACAGCATCAAGTGTTGCGTCAGTTGCTGGGAAACTTCAATTACCTGGTTGATCAGCAAGTGGTTTGCGCCAGCGTCGACCTGGCCGGGGATTTTATTTGCGACAGGAATATTCCGGGGCAAAGGAGAATTCTCGGAACATGGGAGTCGCACATAATTCCCGCGCTATTTCAAAAGACTTACCCAATGCGCTTCGTTGATTCGAATCTTTTTGTTACCACGCAAACCCTGCTGCCACTTTTCAAAATTCGCTTTACAGACGCAGAATATGAAGCGCTGCGGAATGACGCGATATCCAGTGCAATTGCTGCAATCAATATCTTTCAAAGAAATGACGGTTTCGCGTTCTGGCCTCAGATCGGACCAAGTCAGGAAAATAATCTGAACCGAATTGGCCCGCTCAATCTTTCCCCAATATTGTTGGGAACCCAGCTTGAAATCATTGGCGCTACTGAAGATTTCCTGCACATCAATTTGTATCCGCGGCGCGTTCACTGGATGCAGGGCAATATCGATCTTGGCAATGCGGATAGTGGATTCGATGCATTATTTAACGTGCCAAACGACGCTGACGATACCGCGCTTGCAATTGCCAGTAATTATTTTTTCTACCGGGACCATCCGGACACACGGTACGTCGACAAATATATCGACATGAGCAGAGTTTTCGCACAGCACGTCGACACATTCGAAACACGGAAAAACAGAAGAATTAAGGATTACTTGCCCGAGTGCAGTTCGATCACGGATGCTCAAACATCGCTGGCAGACCGTCAGGCACTATTTTTGAACAGGACTTTCATACAAGACTGCTCTCTCGATGATCCCAGGGAGGCCTGGCGGTATGACTCCTACGATAAGGGTTACTCAGGCGCATTTCTAACCTGGCTCTACGACGAATCCCTGCCTGTTTACGACAATCCGGAAGAAGGAATTTCGCTGACCGGCCAAAACTCGGTGGACTGTAACGCCAATGCGACTATTGCGTATTCCCTGGCGCTTACAGGAGTAAACAATGAACCAGCAACCCGAGCTGCCTACGTGAGTTCCTGCAACGCAATTGCGAACTCAATCATTTCCCGAACTGACGAAATCAGAGTCATGGAAAACCCGCATTCAGCCGGAGGGGATGAGATTGCCGTCTGGAAATCCTGTGGGCTGTTTTTTCCTGCTCACATGTCATTTCCGTACATGGTATCC
>JBLHLN010000043.1:0-11611 GCA_047620565.1 Woeseiaceae bacterium | reverse complement strand
TCCGGACGCGATCGCTCCGAGAACGAAATACTTCATGGCTGATTCTGCGGAAGCTGACGAATTACGATCGAATGCAACCAGTGCATAAAGTGACAGCGACAACGTCTCCAACCCAAGGTACATCGTAAGCAGGCTGTTCGCCGAGATCATGATCAGGATACCCAGCAGACCAAAAAGGCCGAGCAGGTAGAATTCGCCCTTCATCAGCATGTTTTGTCGAAGGTAATCCCGCGCATAGAGAAAGCCAATCGCAACGATGCCGGTCGCGGCAAGCTTTAAAACCTGCGACAGCGCGTCACTGACATAACTGCCATCAAAAATAACAGTCCGTATCTCAGGTGCAGTTACCAACAATGACCAGGCTGTGAATGCAAGAGCGATGAGACTTAGCCAATAAGTCACCGCACGATTTTCGTCTGTGACGAAAAGATCGGCGACCAGCACCACGCAGATCATGATCAGTAACGTGATCTCCGGGGCTGCTGCTGAAAATTGGCCGTAAAGCATGCTTATATTCCTGCCAGTTTTGACTGGCTGATTTGAACGAGCAACTCGCGCACAGTCACCGACATCATGTCGACCAACGGCGCAGGCCAGAGACCAACCACCAGAACAGCAAGCGCGAGAATTCCGAGAACCAGGAATTCGCGCCGATTCAGATCGGTCAATTCAGCGACGTTCTGGTTAGCGACTTCACCATAGACCACTCGCTTGACCATCCAAAGCGTGTAGGCCGCGCCAAGCACCAGCGTCGATGCCGCGAAGAATGCGAACCAGAAGTTCGCCTTGAAGCTGGCAACAATCACCATGAACTCACCAACGAATCCAGAGGTTCCCGGTAGTCCGGCATTGGCCAGTGCGAATAACACCATGAAAGCCGCAAAAGTCGGCATGGTGTTGGCGACGCCGCCGTAGTCGGCGATCTGCCGGCTGTGCACACGGTCATAAAGCACGCCTACGCAGAGGAACATGGCACCGGATACCAGGCCATGTGAAATCATTTGCACCATGCCGCCGGTCATGCCGAGTTCTGCCCCGCTCGCACCATCTATGGACCACAACAGGAAGAAGCCAAGCGTGACAAAACCCATATGTGCAATGGACGAATACGCAATTAGCTTTTTCATATCCCGCTGCATCAGAGCGACGAAGCCAATATAAACCACCGCGATCAGTGACAAGCCGATCATCATCCCCGAGAAAAACTCGCTGCCGTCAGGCAGCATCGGCAATGAAAGACGGACGAATCCGTAGCCACCCATTTTCAGCATGATGGCCGCCAGGATGACCGAGCCGCCGGTCGGTGCCTCAACGTGGGCATCCGGGAGCCAGGTATGCACAGGCCACATCGGCACCTTGACGGCGAAAGCAAGCAGGAATGCGATGAAGATTAGCTGCTGTTCTTTTAGCGTCAGCGGCACTTCTACAAAAGAGAAGAAGTTGAAGTTGCCGGTCTTGTTGTAGAGATAAACGAACGCGACCAGCATCAGAACCGAGCCGAGAAAAGTGTAGAGGAAAAACTTCAGCGTCGCATAAACTCTGCGCTCGCCACCCCAGACACCAATGATCAGGAACATCGGTACGAGCATGGCTTCCCAGAACACGTAAAACAGGACGCCATCGAGCGCACAGAACACGCCTATCATTAGTCCTTCGAGAATTAGGAAAGCAGCAAAATACTGGGCAGGCCTGGACTTGACGGAATCCCAGCCGGCGATCACTACAAGCGGGGTAATGAAGGTCGTCAGCAGAATGAGTGGAGCCGAAATGCCGTCAACTCCCAGGTAGTACAGGACATTGAACGCGCCAATCCAGCTGGTCTTTTCCACAAACTGCATTGCGGCAGTTGTCGTGTCAAAGCTGCTATAGAGGAACAGGCTCAACACGAATGTCAGCAATGATGTGCCAAGCGTCAGCATGCGCATGCCGCCTGCCCTGGGCGAACTCGCATCACCACTGTCGCCGGCAAGAAGTACGGCAACGCCGCCGACAATCGGTAGCCAGATGAGCATGCTCAGGATGGACTGACTCAGGTCCACAGCAACCATCCCAGGATCAGCGTTACACCGATGAACATCGCAAATGCGTAGTGATACAAATAGCCGGTTTGTAATTGCCGCAACACACCAGCCAGGCGCCCGACGGTGTTCGCGGTGCCATTCACAAGAATGCCGTCTATGACGAGTTCATCGCCCTTGGTCCAAAGGAATTGTCCGATTCGACGACCGCCGGCTGCAAATCCCTTTATGTACAGATCGTCGAAGTAGTATTTTCGATCCAGCAGGTCGTACACGCCGGACAATGAATCGCGAATCTTCTGCGGCAGGTCCGGACGTTTCAGGTACAGGAACCATGCGGTAGCTGCGCCCGCCGCAGCCAGGTAGACAGCAGGACCCTGCATCGCATGTTGCAGGAATGCCGCGCTGCCATGGAATGTTTCGCCAATGTGCGCCAGCACATCGTGTGCATCCGTGACGACAATTGAGCCACCGAAAAAGTCGCCAAACAGAATCGGACCAATCGTAAACCAGCCGATGATAGCCGAGGGAATTGCCAGCAGGATCAAAGGCCCGGTGACAACCCACGGTGATTCATGCAGGTGCGACTTTGTCTTCTTATCCATGCGTTCCTCACCGTGGAAAACGAGGAAGAACATGCGGAACGAATACAATGCCGTGACAAAAACGCCAAGCAGGACACTCAGATAGGCTATCCAGTAAACAGCGCCCTGCCCGTGCCAGTGAGATTCTTTGACCGCCTCGATCAATGCGTCCTTCGAGAAGAAGCCGGAAGAACCAGGAAACCCGATCAGCGCGAGCGAACCAATCAATGCCGTCCAGTAGGTAATCGGCATGTATTTTCTGAGCCCGCCCATCTTGCGAATATCCTGCTCGTGGTGCATCGCGATAATGACCGACCCTGCAGCAAGGAACAGTAGCGCTTTGAAAAAAGCGTGCGTCATCAGGTGAAAAATTGCGGCACTGTAAGCAGATACACCGAGCGCGACCGTCATGTATCCAAGCTGCGAGAGTGTGGAATAGGCAACCACACGTTTGATGTCGTTTTGCACAATACCCAGCAGACCCATAAAGAATGCAGTCAACGCTCCGATAGTGAGCACCACTGCCAGCGCCGTTTCCGAAAGCTCAAATAACGGCGACATCCGTGCCACCATGAAAATACCTGCGGTAACCATCGTCGCCGCATGGATCAATGCAGAAATCGGCGTCGGACCTTCCATTGAGTCAGGCAGCCAGACATGCAGCGGCGCCTGCGCGGACTTACCCATGGCGCCTATAAACAGCAGGATGCAGATCAGCGTCATCGCATTCCATGGAGTGCCTGAAAACACTTCTATGTTCTGCGCTGCAATCGAATCTGCACTGGCGAACACCGTTGCGTAGTCAAGCGAATTAGTCATCATGACGACACCGGCAATGCCGAGAATGAAGCCAAAATCGCCCACCCGGTTAACCAGGAATGCTTTCATGTTGGCGAAAATCGCCGTCTCTTTCTTAAACCAGAAACCGATTAGCAAATAGGACACCACGCCGACCGCTTCCCACCCAAAGAACAACTGCAGGAAATTATTCGACATCACCAGCATCAGCATCGCGAACGTAAAGAGCGAGATATAACTGAAAAAGCGCTGATAGCCAGGGTCGTCGCTCATGTAGCCGACGGTATAGATGTGCACCATCCAGGACACGAAGGTCACGACGACCATCATCAGTGCGGTCAGCCGATCAACGAGAAAGCCGACTTCCATGCGCAGTCCGTCGCTGACCGCCCACGTGTATAAGGTGTAGTTTTCGGCCGGGCCACCGTCCCAGTACAGGTTTTTGAGTACAAGACAGGACAATACAAAGGACAGGCCGACTGCAAGAATCGTGATCCAGTGTGCACCTGCGCGTCCGATTTGCTTGCCAAACAGCCCGGCGATGATTGCGGCTGCAAGCGGTGCGAGGACGATTGTTAGATGTATGTTGTGCACTCGTCAGCCCTTCATCGTGTCCAGCTCCTGGACATTTATAGAGCGACGATTACGGAATAGGACAACGAGAATCGCGAGACCGATCGCCGCCTCGGCAGCAGCAACTGTCAGGATAAAGAAGACAAAGACCTGGCCGGTTTCGTCGCCCAGGTAACGCGAAAACGCAATGAAATTGAAATTCACCGCGAGCAACATTAGTTCAATGCACATAAGCAGCAGGATGAGATTGCGGCGGTTAACGAAAATTCCGGCGATGCTCATGGTGAACAATATCGCCGACAACGTCAGGTAGTGCTGCAAGCCGATCATTCAGGTGTCTCCGGGTCTGGTTTGCTCGCTTCCATTTTCACAATTCGGACGCGATCTTTGGCACGCACAGCAACCTGCTCGGAAATGTTCTGCAATTTAAGACCGGGGCGCTTGCGCATGGTCAGCGTTATCGCCGCAACAATGGCCAGGAGCAATATCACCGCTGCAATCTCGAACGCATAGACATGTTCTGTGTAAAGAACGGCACCTAAAGCTTCAGTGTTGCTATAGCCTTCCGGCGTCGCCACAAACCCGGTCGCGCCGAAATCTTCCTGGCCGCGCATCCAGATAATCTGCATGAGCTCAATGACCATCAACCCGGCGATTACCAGGCCTAGCGGCAAATACCGGGCATATCCGCCCTCGACCTGCTCTACATTGACATCGAGCATCATCACGACAAACAGGAAAAGAACCATCACCGCGCCGACATAGACGAGAACCAGAACGAGGGCCAAAAATTCTGCCTCGATGAGCAACCACAACACGGCGCTCTGAAAGAACGCCAGCACCAGGAACATCACCGCATGGACCGGATTGCGCGAAAAAATAACGCCAAGCGCTGCACCAATGAGTACAACTGCAAAAAAGTAAAAAAGAATGGCGTGAAACAAGTGTCTTCTATCCTTTACTTATATTTGGCATCAGCCGCTTTATCGGCAGAAATCATGGCGTCGAACTTGTCGCCGACAGCCAGTAATTTATCTTTTGTCATGATGTTTTCGCCGGCAGCTTCCATGTGGTATTCGTGAATTCGGGTCTCGACAATGGCATCTACCGGGCAGGCCTCTTCACAAAAACCACAATAGATGCACTTGAACAAGTCGATGTCATAGCGGGTCGTACGTCGTGTGCCATCCTCGCTGACGTCTGATTCAATCGTTATTGCACATGCCGGACAGACTGCCTCACAAAGTTTGCACGCGATACAGCGCTCCTCGCCGTTTGGATAGCGGCGCAAAGCGTGCAAGCCACGAAATCGTGCAGATTGCGGCGCTTTTTCTTCCGGATAATGCACTGTTACAGCCGGGCGGAAGAAATTGCGAAAAGTTACCGACAGCCCTTTCCACAACTCCCAAAGCGTAAACGTCTTAATGATGCTACTGACTCTGCTCATTGCTCTACCCTGCCATACCTGACGGCGCCAGGTTCGACCATGGACCGACATGCATCCAGGCCATGACGGCTTCAACCGCGATCCAGATGATCGTCACCGGAATGAAAACTTTCCAGCCAAGGCGCATGATCTGGTCATAGCGATAGCGCGGAAATGTCGCGCGTATCCAGAAAAATACAAAAATGAAAAAACAAATCTTAATGATCAGCCACAATAAGTTTGGTTCGCGAAGAAAACTGCCCTCTGCGAGAAAGGTCCAGCCTTCGAAAAACGAGTTATAGCCACCCAAAAAGAAAATCGACGTCAGTGCTGAAATCAGAATGATGTTTGCGTACTCACCAAGGAAGAACAACGCGAAAGCGACGCCGGAATATTCAACGTGAAATCCGGCAACGATCTCAGATTCGCCCTCGGCAACGTCGAATGGCGCGCGATTTGTCTCCGCAACGCCGGATATGAAATAGACCAGGAATAACGGTAACAACGGCAACAGGAACCAATTGCTGACACCGCCGGCCTGAGCCTCCGTAATGTCACCCAGGTTAAGGCTGCCGCCGGCCATAAGAACGCCGACCAGAGCGAAGCCCATCGCTATCTCATAGGCAACAATCTGTGCCGCTGAACGCATTGCACCAAGAAAGGCATACTTTGAATTCGTCGCCCAACCCGCGAGGATAACGCCATAGACGCCAACCGACGTAAGTGCCAGTACGTACAAAAGTCCTGCGTTGATATCCGCAATAACGAACGTATCCGTCAACGGAATCACCGCCCAGGTTGCGAGGGCTGGAATAAGCGTTAACAAAGGTGCAATAACGAAAAGAAATCGATTTGATTTCTGTGGAATTATGACTTCCTTGACCAGCAACTTGATCACGTCAGCAAACGGTTGCCCGAGACCCAGCGGCCCGACCCGATTGGGTCCGATTCGTCCCTGCATATAACCAATTACTTTGCGCTCAAAGTAAGTCGTAAATGCGACCGAGAGAATAACCGTGATCGTGACCACCAAAATCCAGAAAGTCGTTTCAACGAGGTACTGCATCAGTGGTGGCAATAGCCCCCAGGCAAACGCCCACCACTCAAGAACGAAATCCGGAATCATCGTTTTCACGACGCACTACCCGCGCTGCGTTTCGCTTCCGGCGTAAGTTGCAACGCAGTAGATCGACGCACGAGTCCGTCCGTCCTGTAAATCGGAATATCCAGTTGCTGCTCAGCGGCGTCTGCGCCATTGGCCGGCGACACCGCTTTGCGTCCCGCGTAGCTGTTATCAGGCCTGACGTCCTGTAATCCCGCCGCAATTTCATGACGAACATCTTCATTCGTCTGGTACTCGAAATTCTCCGCATCAAGCAGGTTGCCGAGAACCCGCAATGCCTTCCAACCGGGCCTCGCCTCTCCAACAGGATTCGCGATGCCATTGAAACTCTGCCAACGACCTTCGCAATTCACGTATGTGCCAGCGCTCTCGGCAAATGTGCCGATTGGCAGCAACAGATCTGCAGCCGCCTCAAGCGACTCACTTTGATAGGGGGTAAATGCGACAACAAACTTCTGAGCAGTCAGTTTCTGCGGTGCATTTTCTGTGGCGTGTATGTCGTCGGGCTCGCAACCAAACAGGACCGTCACATCGAGCGATTGATCCAGCATGTCACCGGCATTCAAACCGGTCGAGCTGCGGCGCACACCAGCCGGTCCACGGTGTGGCAATGCACCGATCAGGCTTGCGCCCGCGGAATTCGCACCTTCAGAAAGCGAACCAAAACGCGCGCCCGTTAATTCAGCCAGTGCCGCTGTCAACGCACGCACTGCTGAAAAACCTTTATGCCTTGCCGCAATGAGCCCGAGCATTACGAGTGGCGCTTCCGCTGCCGCCAATGAACTGGCTATGCCCTTTTGCGAAGCCGAGGGTTTAACGCCGGCGCACAATTTCGCAACCGACGCGGGCAAGTCTTTTTTGCCCGCCGCTGCCGCGACTATGCCGCACAGCTGTTCGACCAGGCCGCCACCGTGTTCATAGTGCTCAACATCAAAGTGATATTCGTATTGCTCTCGGTTTACAAAACTGACCTTGGCGCCTGCCAGGGCCGCCTTGCGAACACGGTGCGCAATGATTGGCGCTTCTTTGCGCAGATTCGAGCCGACAACGAGGATCGCATCGGAGGCATCAATTTCTGCAATGTCGCAACCCAGCCACGGGAAAATCGGATCGTTGTCCTGATCGGAAAAGTCTCTTTGCGCAATGCGGTGATCGATGTTGTTGGTGCCCAAATGATTCGCGAGACGATTCAACAGGTGGTGCTCTTCGAGTGTTGCGCCTGGAGCCGACAGCATGCCGATTTTCTCAGCAGCAGCTGCCTTCAGCCGCTCAGCAAGCAATTGCAATGCGTCCGCCCAGCTAATGTCATGCCAGGCATCGTCTTTGCGAATTCTCGGATTTTGCAGCCTATCGCTGCTATAAATTCCCTGGTAACTGAAACGATCCCGGTCAGATATCCAGGTTTCATTAATCGCTTCGTTTTCCCGCGGCACAACTCGCTTCACCGTGCCACGCAGGACATGAGCGAACATGTTTGAACCGACACAGTCGTGCGGCGACACAGTTGCCATTTGCGTCATTTCCCATGCACGTGCGCTGTAGCGGTACGGCTTGTTGTTCAGCGCGCCCACCGGGCATAAATCAATTATGTTTGCCGACAACTCATGATCAACACTTTTTTCGATGTACATGCTGATCTTCATGTCTTCGGCGCGACCTATAGTGCCGAGCTCCTGCAATCCCTCAATTTCCTGGCTGAAACGAACGCAGCGCGTGCAATGAATGCAGCGCGTCATATCCGTCGACACCAGTGGCCCGAGATCCTTGTCTTTAACGACACGTTTGCGTTCGTTGTAGCGTGACACGTCGCGGCCATAGCCCAGGGCAAGATCCTGTAACTCACACTCGCCACCCTGATCGCAAATCGGGCAATCCAGCGGGTGATTAATCAGCAGAAATTCCATGGTGGCTTTTTGCGCGGCAATTGCTTTCGGCGACTTCGTGAAGACTTTCATGCCCTCGCCGACCGGCGTCGCGCAAGCCGGCATTGGTTTTGGCGCCTTCTCGACTTCAACCAGGCACATTCGACAGTTGGCGGCTATGGAAAGTTTTTCGTGATAGCAAAATCTTGGTACGTAAGCCCCGATCGCGTCGGTTGCTTCCATCAGCATCTGGCCTTTCTTAGCCTCAACCGGCTTGCCATCGACTTCTATGTTGACAATGTCGTCGCTCATGCTGCGACCTCGGCCGGGTCGTCAACGATGCTGCGCCCGTGATTGCGAATCATGTACTCAAATTCATGGCGAAAATGTTTCAGGAAGCTTTGCACAGGCCAGGCCGCGGCATCACCGAGCGCACATATGGTGTGCCCCTCAATCTTGTTTGCGACGTCCAGCAGCTTTTGCAAATCGTCTTCAGTACCCTCGCCTTCGGTTATTCGCGTCAACATGCGATACATCCAGCCGGTACCTTCACGGCAAGGTGTGCACTGGCCGCAGGATTCGGCCATGTAAAAGCGTGAGATACGACGCAACACTTTTACCATGCAGGTCGTTTCATCCATCACCATAACGGCACCCGTACCAAACGCCGATCCGGCATCCTGCAACGACGTGTAGTCCATCGTGCATTGCATGATCGCGTCAGCTTTCATAACCGGCACGGACGAACCACCCGGAATAACGGCCTTGAGTTTTCTGCCGCCAAGCACACCGCCACACAACTCCATCAGGTCTTTGAACGGAATTCCCATTGGCAATTCGTAGTTGCCCGGCTTTTCAACGTGCCCGGACACAGAAAACTGTGCGGTTCCGCCTGAGTTCTCCGGGCCCAGATCCGCAAACCATTTGCCACCATTGCGAATAATTGCCGGCACACTTGCGAGGCTTTGCGTGTTGTTTATCGTAGTTGGTTTCCCATATAAACCAAAATTGGCAGGAAATGGCGGTTTGAAGCGTGGCTTGCCCTGCTTGCCTTCCAGCGATTCAAGCAATGCAGTTTCTTCACCACATATATAAGCGCCGGCTCCAACGAACGTATACAAATCGAAGTCGATTCCAGACCCGTTGATGTTCTTGCCGAGCAAGCCGGCCTGATAGGCTTCTTCAAGCGCCGCTTCGAAGCGTGGCACCGGGCCATTCATGAATTCGCCGCGAATGTAGTTGTAGCCGACGGTCGCTCCCATTGCGTAGGCAGCAATGGCCATCCCTTCAATCAAACAGTGCGGGTTGTTACGCAGAACCTCCCGGTCGTGACAGGTACCAGGCTCACTCTCGTCAGAATTGCAAACCAGGTACTTCTGCACAGGCGCAGTTCGCGGCATGAAACTCCATTTGAGACCGGTAGGGAAACCTGCGCCGCCTCTGCCACGCAATCCGGATGCCTTGACCTCTTCAATGACCTCTTCAGGCGACATCTTGCCAGCAAGTATTTTCTTCCACGCAACATAGCCGGAGAGTTTTTCATAAGTCGCCATCGACGAAGGCTCGTCCTCGCCAAAGGTATTAAAGCAAACGAGATTGTGCTGCAGCTCACTCATTCCAGACCATCCAGAATTTCGTCCATTTTTTCAGGCGTGAGATTTTCATGATAATCGTGATCAACCATCATCATTGGCGCGCCGCAGCAGGCCGCGAGACATTCCTCTTCCTGTTTCAGGTAAATACGTCCATCTTCAGTGCTCTCGCCAAGCTTGATGCCAAGTTTTTTTTCAGCATGAGCAACCAGATCGTCGGCACCGCGAAGCATGCAGGAGACATTCGTGCAGATGGCGACATTGTGCCGGCCAACTGGTGTCGTCTCGAACATCGAATAAAACGTCGCGACCTCGTATACCTGGATTGTTGGCAGATTGAGATAATCGGCTACACCATTCATCAGTTCAGCAGTCAGATAACCATCGTTCTCATGCTGCACGGCGTGCAATGCACCAATCACTGCGGAGCGCTGCTGCCCATCAGGAAAACGCGCTTTCAAGCGATCGATTTCCTCAATAACGTGTGTCGATAAGATGCCAGCGTCGCTCATCGATCTATCTCGCCAAAAACAATATCTTGCGTGCCAATAACGGCGACGACATCCGCCAGCATGTGCCCCTCAACCATTTCCGACATCGCGGCAATATGTGGAAAACCAGGCGCGCGTATTTTTACCCGGTACGGTTTGTTAGCCCCGTCCGAAACTATATACACGCCGAACTCCCCTTTCGGGTGCTCAATGGCGGCATAAGCCTCGCCTTCCGGTACGCAATATCCCTCAGTGAATAGTTTGAAGTGATGAATCAACGACTCCATGTCGTCCTTCATTTCGATTCTTGCCGGTGCGACGATTTTGTGGTCATCGAGCATGACCGGACCGGGATTATCCCTTAGCCAATCAACGCACTGTTTAACAATGCGATTCGACTGGCGCATTTCTTCAACACGAACGAGGTAACGGTCATAACAATCGCCGTTGACACCGACCGGTATGTCGAAATCCATGTCGGCGTAGACTTCATAAGGTTGTTTTTTTCGCAGGTCCCATTCAATTCCGGATCCACGTAACATCGGTCCGGTGAATCCGAGGTTGAGCGCCCGTTCCGGTGACACGACCGCGATGTTCACGGTGCGTTGTTTCCAGATTCGGTTGTCTGTCAGCAATGTCTCGTATTGATCGACGCAACCGGGAAACTTTTCGCAAAACGCATCAATGAAGTCGAGCATTGACCCGTCACGAACTTCATTCCATCGATCAGCATCTTTCTGGCTGCGCCACTTTGATGCCTGGTATTTTGGCATCGAATCCGGCAAATCGCGATAGACGCCGCCGGGGCGGTAATAGGTCGCGTGCATGCGCGTACCGGAAACCGCTTCGTAGCAGTCCATCAGATCTTCGCGCTCACGAAAACAATAGAGAAACATCGTCATGGCACCGATATCGAGGCCATGCGCGCCGAGCCACATCAGGTGGTTCAGAATACGAGTTATCTCATCGAACATTACCCGGATGTACTGCGCGCGCAGCGGTACTGTCACGCCAAGCAATTTTTCAATCGCCAGGACGTATCCATGTTCGTTGCACATCATCGATACGTAATCCAGCCTGTCCATGTAGCCGATACTCTGGCTATAGGGCTTTGACTCGGCGAGCTTCTCAGTACCTCGATGCA
>JBLHLN010000042.1:0-11864 GCA_047620565.1 Woeseiaceae bacterium | reverse complement strand
CCGCATTCTCCCGTTGCAGCTCCGCCTTCGCGACTCGAATTTCTGTTCGTAAACGCTCGACCGCAGGGGCAGCACCTGCACGTTCACGCATTTGTGCCAGTTGCGTGGCGTGCTCCCAGACTTCTACAGAGTGTTCGGCCAGGTCGAATAACTCTTGTTGGCGAACCACCGCAAGAAAGCGACGTGCAAGCAATGTCATCAGGTCAAGTCGCTCGACCTCAAAATCGTTTTGAACCTGGCTTTCCATCGCAGATGCGACGGACATGCGGCCGCTGCGAATGTCCGAAGACTGAAAAATTCGAGAGAGACGCAACGTGGTTTCGGCCGCATCAAATCCCGAAACTGCTCCGCTACCGGCGAAGTCTTCAACCTGCAGATCAAATGACCACTGCGGCTTTAACGCTGCCTGATCAAGACCCGCGGCTGCAGCTTCGCGACCGAATGATGCTGACCGGAGTCGTGGATTTCGCTCCAGAGTAAGTTCCGCTGCCTGAAGCAACGTCAATGTGGGCGAATCGGTTTGAGACTCTTGGGGCCAGGCAACTGTGGTGGCGAGTACCGCCCAAAGGGTGAGTAGACGTGACAAAACACTCTCCTAATCGATTGAACAAGCGCGGCAAAGCCGCAACGAGATTGCTATTCAGCAATCAGTTGTTCTAAACGATCGGAGGTCGGTAGAGAGGTGGAGTGAGGTTATCCGGCGATCTGGCACTTGGAGGCGGAATTGCACCGTTGCGGTGCCGATGAACGACAATATCCAGGTTTACTGCATAAATCAGTGTCACGGCCGACACACCAAGATCGTGTGCGTGCGTCGTGGCAGAATCAGCCAAACCGTCAACGTCATCCGGAGGCACGTTATCACTGTCATGGTCGTCGTGATGCTGATTCACGCCGTGATCGTGTCCGAAATACGCGTCCTGATGGGTATGTATTTCGACTTGCGGAATGCCGGACGCAATGACGGCCAGCAGAAACACAGACAGAACTGCAGTGCGAGCTGTCGTAGATCTTGTCATTTGCGCTGTCATCCACCCAAACAGTGCCACATCGTTGGATTCATCTCAACAGAAGTCTGTCAGGAAATGACAAGCATGGATGCTGCCGATCCCAGGCAGTACTCTGGTGAGCGACATCCCGGCACTTTCGGGAGTTGGGTGGGCTAGCGGGAACCTTATTTCTCAGAATTGCCAGATCACGCCGAGCGAAGGTATTAGAGGCAGCCAGTGATCCTCATTGCTCATGAGCGTCTGATTACCGCTGCTGTCGGTCGCCAAACGATATTTTGTGCAGCACACATTGCGTTGATCGTAAATATTTGTGATTTCCAAAAAGATTGTCAGTTCGCCTCTGGCAACGTCGAAGCGCCGACTTGCCCTGGCATCGACTGTATGAAATGTTGAGTGGCTAAGGCTATTGCTTGGCGTCGTTGAGGCGAGCAGGTCGGTTGACCCATCCGGGTTAGTCACTGTCTCGACCATCAGGTCGGTCCTTGGCCAACCTGAGTGAATGGAACCGGCGGCGCTAAAACTCCACTTCTTCCAGTCCCAGTTAATGCCGGCTTTGATCGAATCTGTTTGGTCCCAGCTTCGTTTCACGTTGCCGCCGTCAAGCGTGTCTTCTATTGACGACCATGTATAGCTTAGCCACCAAAGTAGACGCTCGCTGTCGCTTTCTCCGGTTATCATGATTTCAGCGCCTTTGGATTCCGCCCCGTCTGCATCAATGCGAAATCGATCAATTTGTAGTTCAGGTATAAGGACAAGCGGGTCAAATGCGTTTTCGTAGCGCGGCAACAACGATCGATATTTCTTTTGATATAGCTCCAGGCGAATTTTAATGCCTGAGATCATTTCGTGCGATACGCTCGCGACCAAATGATTGGCACGTTGTGCCGGAAAAAAAGTCTCGACTCCGTCTGCGACCTGCAATTCATTTATTTCCTGTGCCTGGTAGTACCGACCGCCGCCAAAGCGGAGCTCAGTTCTCTCATTCAGAAAATGTAGCAGGTTAAATCGGAGGCTAATCTGATCGTCGTCATTCGCAACCGTGTATGTTTGCTGGTCCCATCGGATACCGCCGTCCAGGATCCAATTGTCAGATGGGCGCCATCTGGACTCCAGGTAAACAGCGTACTGCGCGCCACGGGGAGCGGTTTGAATGCTCCGCACGACCGATGGCTGATTATCCAGAATCTGATCAAATGGCGGAAAGATATCGAGCGTCGAATTATAGTCGTAGTCAGATTCCAGCCGTTTGATATCGAAGCCGGAACTGAAGAGCCACTTCTGCGATGCGACCCATTGCCAGTCCTGGCGTAGCGCAACGGACTGGAAGCTACGAACGTCATCAACGTTCCCGGACGAGATGCCCGGGACATCATTTAGACCGACACGGTCATTATCAATCGTTGTTGCTGACAGAATCGTGGTGCTGGAAAGGTCCGTCGTCCAGTCGGTGACCGCTTTCAGCCATGCGATACGGTTTCGGAACTTCGCGCTGGCTTTCTCACTACCATCGAGCTCGGCAATTGAAATCTTGTCATAAGAAAAAATCGCATTGCCACTGACATATGTTCGATCACTGAGCTCCCAACCTAAATGCAAAAGCGTGTCTTCATATCGAGGTGAACCGTAATCAGAATTCACCACGTCTGCGATGAGATCCAGATTCCCACGTCTTGCGGTTATCAACCAATCGCCTTTGTCACTGCCACCGAAGCGCCCCATCGAAAGTACGGAAGCATTAAAAAAACTTAATGCCAGCTCCGTCACCGTCTCGGATGATGGTTCTCGCATGGACATATCGATGACACCACTCATACGATCGCCATATCGCGCCTGATATCCGGCACTATAGAAGTCTATGCCCGCAATCGCGTTCTGATCGACAATGGTTGAAATCGCATGAAAATCTTTAAGGTGGTAAGGCTCGTACATCCTCAAACCGTCGAATAAGAACAATTGCTCATTATCAATGCCGCCACGAACGTGGCTGCGTACGGAGACACCACCATTGGCGATACCTGGTAGGCGATGGACTGATCGAACCGCGTCGTCACCGATATCAGGCAACCTGGTCGTCATATCCCGATCGAGAAAAGTGTGAGAGCCGGCCGGATCATATTTAAGGCTATAGAGACTCGACGTTACTATGATTTCCGTCAGCTGCTGTTGGAGTGGATGCAAATTGATAGTTACGGTTGAACTTTGTCCAGCCTCAACGGTTACGCTGCTGGAGTCAGAGTTTGCGTAGTCGGTTGCCTCAACAGTAAGGACGTGCACGCCTGCTTGCAGATCCGCCAGAATGAGCCTGCCATGCTCGTCTGTGCGCCCCGACTGTTTTCCATCGACAAGAAGTGCGGCGTCGGCGACGTTATCATTCGTGCCGACTTCGGTGACGGTTAAAGCGATGCTGCCGTAGGAACTTTCCTGTCGAACGATCAGAAGACTGTCGCCCGGACCATCAGCCAGCGACAGCCCGTAAGGCTTCAGTATTTCACGAAGCGCAGCGACAGAATCTGGATTGTCAGGCTCGTCTAAAACCGTGTACTCAGGTTGTACCAGGTCACTACTGTAAATAATTGCGAAGTCTTGTTGAATTAACCAGGCAATGTAGTCCAGCAATGGCCGGTCCAGCCATTGCGTATCGGCCGCTACGGCAGAATTAGACAGGATAGTCAGGATTAGTGGGACACAGAGGCGCGCCGGCAATGACATGCAAGGAGTGTAGTGCATCCCCTGATGTCGACCAACAATCGAGATCAGGTTTGGAATGCCTGTCGCAAGCTACATTGTAATCGTAATGCTTTTTTCGTCTATCAGGTATCTGAATCGTGTAGTCGAGAGGACAGATTCGAGCGCTTCAGCCGGTGTGAAATTCAGGATGGAGCCAAATAGTTCCGTTCCCATTGCGGCCATACGGACATCATCGCCAGAAAATATCAAAGTCTTGCCGGTCTCCCGTGACGCCCATTTCAGGAGGTCCAGCAATGATCGATCCGTGATATCGAAACCGGGGGCGAGAGACGTTGCCCAATCCCAGGCCGGGTCATATGCGCTTATCTGATCAAACACGGCTTCCCGACCAGCTTGCATTGTCAGTTTGTCGCCAGTGTCCGCCGTGATAATTGCCTGGTCGCGTGCCACATCCACTCGTCCTTCACGAACGGCAATACTCAGGCGGTCGGTGTCAAACGATACTGAGAATTGCGTACCGATGTCTGTTACCGAACCGCCGGCAGTCTGCACTGTCAGGTGTCGATCTCGGTAGATACGCTCTCCGGAGTCGGCGTACAACTGTCCCTGAAGCAAGGTGATTTCGTCAAAGCGATCGAATCGCACAGAGGTGTCGGGTGCCAGTCGCAGCGAAACGTCGCCCTTCAAAGCAATGCTCAGGCCATGTTCAACGCCTGATTTCAGGATCTCACCGGCGTACACGGCGTCTCCCATAGAAATAGCCGGATCGCCGACGACCTGTGCGACCACTCCGATCTGCTGTAGCGGAGTCTCAGTTGCCCGAAAATTGAATGCCAGTACGATCAAAACTGTTGCTGCAAGGGCCACAGGGACCGCCCATCGCAACGCAACATTCTTGTTGCTAGCGCTACGCCAGTCCTGACGAACTCTCTTGTACACACGGGCCTCGATATCCGCAGGGATATCCGCTCTTGGACCCGCCAGGTTCATCAGCTTCGCAACCGTATCGTTGGGTTGGTCATTGGAGTCTGTATCTGGCATGTCTATTCCTGATTCTTTGCTCATAATCTTAAAATTCCGTCACCTTTCCGGTCGTTCGCGCGTAATCAATCCAACAGAAAATCCGGTTCGAAGTCCCAAAGTGACCGAAATCCCTCCTTAAACGCGGCCCGCGCTCGGCTAAGTACTGATTCTGCTGCCTTGGAGCTGATGGCGAGGTGCTCGCCAATTTCGTCGACAGTGCAACCACGGATGTATTTCATTTCGAGGGCGGTCGCATATTTGGCGGGTAGATATTCGAGGGTCAATCGAACAAATCGCGCCAGCTCTTCCTGGGTTCGTTTCTTTTCAGGCGTATCGGAATCGATCGAAATCGATTCCAGGGCTGCTCGAATCGCCGGATGATCTTCAAGTGGCAAGGTTAGGCTATCGTTCAGACCTCTTTGTTTGAACAAGGCTGCCATTTCGTTCCGGCAAATCTGGCACAGCCAGGTGAACAGCAGCGCCTCGCCCCTATAGCTGCCCATTTTCCGCACAACGCGACACATGGTTCGTTGTACGATTTCCTCGGCGAGTTCAGCATCACCACTTACGCGGGTCATTGTGAAACGAAATAAGCGGGGGAAATACTCGCGAAAAAACGCCTCGAAGGCATCGGCGCCACCCGCAGCGACGTGCTTCGCCAACTTCCGGTCTTCATGCAGCTGAGAAAAATTCACATTGGGTGCTCAAAATCGAATGCATTACGTTCTGTAAGAGGTCGTCTGGCAGGTAATCCTTCGCCAAAATCGAAAAATTTGCGAAAAATCGAAGGATTTCTTCCAGAAGCCCATCTTACCTGTCAGTAAAGGAATATTTAATTCTGCCAGGGAAGCTGCGATGTCGTATTTCCAATTCAAGCAACTCGTCGTAAGTATCTGTTTAACAGTACTTTTGTCCTCGGGAGCCCGTGCCTCTGACGAGTCGGTAATCCTCGATCTAGGTGACAACAAGGGCAAAGTGGTTGTGGTCGATTTCTGGGCATCCTGGTGCGTCCCGTGCCGGCGCTCGATTCCGTGGCTCAACAACATGCAGGAAAAGTACGGTGACCAGGGGCTGGTCATCATTGGCGTCAATGAAGACACGTCAGAAGCCGATTTCGTTGAATTCCTGAAGAATTACCCAGCGCACTTCAAGACCGTTCGGGATACCGAGGGCTCCCTCGCGCGGAAATTCGACGTCGTGGCTATGCCGAGTAGCTTCATCCTCGATCGCGACGGTAATGTCGTGGCCCGTCATCTCGGCTTCAAAGTTCGAATGATGGACGACTATGAAGCTGTCATTCGAGACGCACTTACCGGATCTGAAGTAGGCGCTGAACTGGTCAGTGCGGCACAACCACAACAGTAGAAGAGGATCGAAATGAGAATTACATTTGTCAGCTTCGTATTCAGTTTGTTTGCGCTGGGTTTCCTTTCGGCGTGTAGCACGCTGGGTGTAGAGCCCTGGGAGCGAGATGTGCTCGCGAAAGACGAGATGCAGCTGGTAGCCGATCCCCTCGAAGCAAACATTGATGATCATATCTACTTCAGCAAAGAAGCTTCGAGTGGTGGTCGTGGGTTCGGCGGCGGCGGATGTGGTTGCAACTAGGTCGGGCAGGGAGTTCAATTCATTGAAAAAATGCAATAAAAAATCCATCGCGACATCACTTGCGACCGCGACTTGCGCACTGTTGGGGACTACCGGGACGAATTCGGTTCAGGCTCAGGAGCAACCGCTCTGGAAATTTGATACGGGGCTTCTTTACTACGGTGAGACTGACGACCGGGTTCAGGACGTCAGTCTCAGCATATTGGCGCGGCGATCGTTTGTTGACGATCGCTTACTGACCCTCGGACTCACGGTCGACTCGTTGACCGGTGCAACGCCAGTCGGTGCGGCACCAATGGATGTTGCCCAGACATTTACGCGCCCATCGGGCAACTCAGTATTTTCGGTGCCCGCGAATGCTCATCCGCTTGACGATACCTTCCTGGACACGCGCTACGCGGTTAATGCGAGCTGGCAGCAACCATTGGGCCGGCTTTTTAGCGGAACGGCTGGTGTCAGCTTTTCCAATGAATATGACTACACACACATTGGCGCCAATTTCGGGCTGACACGTGACTTCAACAAGCGGAATACTACTGTGAACCTGGGTGTTGCCTTCGCGCAGGATGACATTGATCCGGTAGGTGGCTCTCCAACCCCGTTGTCGCCAATGCTTGATGTCGGCGACCTCTCGAACAGGCGCGGCACCGAAAGCAAAGATGTCGTGGACGTGCTGCTCGGCGTAACGCAGGTGATTAATCAGAACCTGCTCGTACAGCTTAACTATTCATTCAGTGACGCGAGCGGATACCTGAACGACCCATACAGAATCCTCAGTCTGGTCGACCCAATAAGCGGGGATACCATTGCAAGAACGCCTGCGCCGGGAACAGAGGGCCCGTCACACGAATTTCGTTTTGAGAGCCGACCGGACAGTCGCACCAAGCACAGTCTGTTTGGGCAGGCAAAGTATTTCATGGATGGAAAAGTGCTGGATCTGTCATATCGCTACATGACTGACGATTGGGATGTCGATTCTCATACGATCGATGCAAAGCTGAAATTCCCCCTGGCAAATGATCGCCACGTTGAACCTCATATACGTTACTACACGCAGACAGAAGCGGATTTCTACCGGGCAAGCCTTAGTGTGGGCGATCCGCCGCCTCTTTATGCGTCATCTGACTACAGATTGGGTAATTTCGATGCGATCACTGCTGGCATCAAGTACGGATGGCGAACGGATTCTGGCCACGACATCAGCTTGCGCCTTGAATACTACAGGCAGGATGGCGAGGTGCCAGGAAACCAACTCATCGGCAATCAACTGCAGCGGGATATGTATCCCGGGCTCGATGCAATCATCTTCAATTTCAGTTATCGATTTGGGATCGGCCAATAGAGATTTCCGCAATGAGGCAGCACGATACGGCCCGGAATTGCTACGGCACCCGAGCGAAAAGGTCAATGGATGAAGCGATATATCAAACGAGTTACGAGCTTGGTAACCACTGGGCTATGCGGTGCGCAACACCAGAACAATTGCTGCGCGTTAAGGAGGTTGGCGATGGCAAGGTTTGGGTCACATTTCATCGTGAACCTTTAAAAGAATTCACCCACATTGTTGATCCAAATAAAAGCGGTTTTATGGGAACAAACGAAATGCTATCAGCTTCATTCATAGCAGGGTTCATTGACGGTGCGCGGACGATTGCCCCATCGAGTTAAAACTATTTAGCTTGTCAAGATCCACTCAACCTATTTCGCTCTGGCACAAATATTTTTTGCTATTGGCAATCGCGAAACGCATCAAAAACAATATCGTCTTCTTCCTGGCGAAGGATTTTCGTCGCAGCTATCTCTAACACTATATCTCCGCATTTGTACTGAAACAAAAAGAGATTTTGAGCACAGGCAATCATTTCATTCCCTACTTATGACCATGAATAATCATGAACGATGATCTAAGCGCAACCACGAAACTTGTAACGTCCCTGAGGCCGTTATTCTCTTTCGGCTGGCGCATGCTGCTGACGCTGACCGTTAGCCGTTTCATCTTTGTAAGCTGGCAGTGGCAGCGTGTTGCGGATGCGGACATATTCGGATCGGTTTTGGTGCAAGGGCTTCAATTCGACCTCGTCTTATCGGGTCTTATGCTCGTCATACCTGTACTCGCTTTTCCGATTCTTGCATCCAATCGATTCCTGGTGCCCGCCTGGCGTGCATTGCTCAGCGTATGTCTTCCCCTTGCGTTGCTCATCACAGTTTTCATTGAGTGCAGCACACCATCGTTCGTGGACCAATTCGACAGTCGCCCGAATATCCTGTTTATGGAGTATCTCAATCACCCTCGGGAAGTTGCCGCCACACTTTGGGGCGCGTACAAACTACCAATTGTGGTTACGATTCTTTTTGTCACTTCGCTTACGTGGTTAAACTCAAGGCAGATTGGCCGGTTGGTCACTCAAATTCAGCCGACCGGCGTTATGCCGGCAATCCTGGCGACTCCAGTCCTTCTTATCATTTGCGCCGGGCTCATTCGATCGACGCTGGACCATCATCCGGCTAACCCAGGTACTGTCGCATTAGCCAATGATCCACTCGTCAATGAACTCGCATTGAGTTCGACCTATACGACCTTTGATGGACGACTAACAGCGGAAGATCTGGTTGATCCGGAACTCGCCAAGCGGGCGCTGGTACACTCTGCCCGGTCCTCCATGAGTTCTGATAAATCCCTGTAACGACTACCATCTGCAGGTAATTAAGCGGGATTTTCGTGAATTCTACTAATTCGTAGATGCCTCGATTCGGTACAGACGCGTCCGCAATGTTTCGATTTCCTCCATTAGATCCAGTGCCAGAGCAACACCGGCGAGGTTGATTTTGAGATCATTTTGCAGGCGCATAGCAGCGCGTGCCTTCAACAGGTTGGTTCCTGAGAAACGCCACTGTGCTTGTTCCTGGCCGACAGGTTCCAATACACCTTCGTCAACGAGTTCGATGACCCAGTCAGCGGAACCTGAGCAGGCCCAGCTAAGTTCTTTCAGTGACAATTCGGCCCGTTCGTCCAGCAAAATACCAGTCAGTGTTTTCTGTTTCATGGTCGATTACGCTCCGAGGTTGCTGCGCGGATCATAAGCAAGATCCTGTTCCATCTTGCGATACAGTTGCCGCGCGGCTTCGCTGTCTGCCGGTGGCAAAGTGATCACTAGTGCTACATAAAGGTCTCCGGGTGGCTCGCCGGGGATGCCACGTTTCTGCAGGCGCAAATTGCGACCACTGGTTATCCCTTCCGGGATTTTCAAATCCACCAGGCCACCGGGTGTCAGCGCCTGGACTGTTGCACCCAGCGCGGCTTCCCACGGTGTTACCGGCAGATCAACATAAACATTGCGTCCTTCAACCCGGTAAATTTTGTGGGGGTGGAATTCGATTTCCAAATACAAGTCTCCGGCATGACCTTCACCCAGTCCCGGTGACCCCTGGCCGGTTAATCGAATACGCTGTCCCTGTTTTACGCCCCTGGGAATTTTGACATTCAGCGTGCGTTGTTTTGTCGTTACGTGCCCACCGCTATCGAGTTCCGGTGTTCGCAGCGTGATGCTTCGAGTGGCACCCTGGTAAGCGTCTTCCAGATCAATCATCACCTTGGCATGATGATCTTCGCCGCGTGCGTGGAAACCAGCGTGTGTACGAGCAGTTTGTGCAGACCCGAAGCCGTGGCCGAACAGGGTTTCAAAAAAATCACTGTTGGTCGAGCCGTCGCCACCGGTATAGCCTCCGCCACTAAATTCGAAACCGGCGTCCCAGTCTGGCGGCGGTCGAAAATCCTGGCCCGCTTTCCAGTTCGCACCCAGTTGATCATAGGCGGCACGTTTTTCCGGGTCCTTGAGCACCGCATTGGCTTCCCCGAGTTCCTTGAAACGTGCTTCGGCGTCAGCTTCTTTGCTGACGTCAGGATGATACTTACGCGCCAGTTTTCGATAGGCGCGCTTGATGTCGTCCTGACTGGCATCCCGTTCCAAACCCATGATGTTGTAGTAGTCTTTAAAGTCCATGCCTTGCTACACCGAGCGATTGAATGTTCCAAGAGTAGTAATTTACTCCAAGCTTGTCCTTAACTACAGGGGCTGCGTAGCATCGCATTGTTGGCGATATAATTGTTTCGGTAAATTTTCGTGTTCCATGAAGTTCAGAAGAGCGTGATGCCAGCCTGACATCACATTGACGGAGAAATTGCTCATGACATCCCGGAATTCATCAAGCGAAACCTCCTCGCGAGAAACGGCCGGTTCACACATGGTTACGCACATTCCGCGGTCCACTGCGGATACGGTTGTAAATACAGTGATCCAATCTCTCCAGGGACGGCAGTTTGAGTGCGCGGATACGGTGTTCGTGACCGATACTGAAGGCAGACTGGCAGGGATCGTCCGAATTAACGACCTGCTTGCCAACAGTGAACGCCAGATTGGAGAGATCATGGAGCCGGAACACCAGGCCGTCCGGTATGGCGACGACCAGGAGCAGATCGCCATGCTGGCCTTGCAGCTCAACATGATTGCTGTCCCGGTGGTGGATGACGATGAAAGGCTGATTGGCGCGGTGCCTCCGGAGGCTCTGTTCGGGATTCTCCGCGCTGAGCACATGGAAGATTTGCAACGGCTTGCAGGAATTACGCCTCACGAGTACGGGCCGGCTATCGCGTTGAATGCTCCCTTATTTGACAGGTTCCGTCGCCGTGTCCCCTGGCTGGTTTTCGGGCTTCTCGCATCGTCACTCATCACTTTTATCATGGCAGGGTTTGAGCAGTCACTCTCTGCCAACGTGGAAGTCGCATTCTTCGTACCGGCCCTCGTCTACATCGCCGGGGCGATCGGGACTCAGGCCGTTTCGGTGGCTGTCCGCGGCCTGACGGCTGATAACATTTCAATCACAGGGCTCCTGCGGGACGAACTCGTTATTGGAGTGGCTATAGGTGCTTCGCTCGGCTTGATTTCCTTCATCCTGGTGTTTGCCGCTTTCGGCGATGGCGCATTGTCATTAGCCGTCGGCCTTGCGGTACTTGGCGGAGGTACGGTCTCGGCAATGGTCGGATTCGGACTACCATGGGTCTTTGATCATTTCGGTTCTGACCCGGCCCTTGGGAGCGGACCAATTTGTACGATTATCCAGGACGTGGCGAGCCTTTTGATCTACTTCGTTCTGGTGAGCGCACTTATCTTATGACCTCGCTATACACCCACGGTAGTTAGCGCGTTTATAAGCAGTTGTTATTAATAGGCATGCTGGAGACGCCCGTGGATACAAGTGCCTAACAAGGCATAGCTGATGCGGACAGATTCCGGCAAAATTTCCGGCACTCGATACGTGGTGATGAGCCCTGCGGTGCCCAGGTTTTGACCAACGACTAGTCTGACGAACTATGTGTTCCATGGCCGTTGATCATCGATTTTTCTGGCCTGAGTATCGTTCTGGTGAAGCGCTTGCGCCATGCAGGGCATTTCAACAATTGGGCTGCCGATCTGTCAATATCCCACATCAGCATTCGTCGGACCTATGCGGAGTTGAATGGAAATTTACGGTAAGTACAAA
>JBLHLN010000041.1:0-11960 GCA_047620565.1 Woeseiaceae bacterium | reverse complement strand
TTTGGGTCTCCTTATTATTTTTATTATTCTTATTGCTTTAGCATTAACTTGGTCATGGTGTGCCGGTGGCGCCGGTTGCCCTCAACCCATGACCAGCCCTGAGCGAATAAAAATTCTATCACATGCAATTATCGGCAAGGTCAGTATTTGTGGATCCATATTCAATAATATTCTGGCCCACGAGCGAAATCAGGACACAAGCTGACTTTGCAGGCGCGCCAGAATGGCGTCCAGGGCACCGTCGTCCAGCGGATCAACAATGTGCAGGTCCTCCTCGCTTCGCAGCCAGGTGAGCTGCCGTTTGCAGAGTTGACGAGTTGCTGCCAGCACCTTGTTTTCGGCCTCTTCAAGTCCGTATTCGCCAGCCAGATGCGACCACAATTGCCGATAGCCGACAGCGCGCATGGACGGATGATCCGGCTTTAGTCCCGGCCGCGCCATTAGATCAGCAACCTCGCCAACAAAACCAGCATCCATCATGACCCGCAGTCGCCGGGCAATGCGCGAATGCAGGTCCGCTCGGGAACCGGCTACCAGTGCGATTTTGATGAATGAATAGTCGCTTTTATTCTCCGCCGGCGCGGACTGCCATTCTGATAACGTACGTCCACTGGCACGAAACACTTCGAGCGCGCGCTGAATACGCTGACTGTCATTCCGGTTAATGCGGGCTGCCGCTGCGGGATCAATGACCTCCAATTGCTCATGCATCGCGGGCCAACCGAGAGTGCCTGCCTCAGCGTCAATGGCTTCCCGGATTGCTTTATCCGCCTCGGGCAGTTTGGCAATCCCCTGCGTCAATGCACGGAAATACATCATCGTACCGCCAACGAGTAGCGGCACCCTGCCGGACCGGTGGATGCGCTCAATTTCATTGCTCGCATCCCGTACAAAATCACCCGCCGAATAAGTATCTTCCGGATCGAGAATATCGACAAGACCGTGTGGCACCTCGCGCAGAATATCCGCAGTGGGTTTGGCGGTACCGATATCCATACCGCGATAAACCAGCGCCGAATCGACACTGATGATATCCAGCGGCAACACCGCGGTCATACGCAAAGCAAATTCGGTTTTACCGGAGGCCGTTGGCCCCATCAGGCAGATGACAGGTTTATCCGGCACCAGGCGCTACTGTCCGCGAAGGAACAACCGGTCAAGTTCAGCCAGGCTTATGCTCGTCCATGTTGGGCGCCCGTGATTACACTGGTCCGCACGCTCGGTTGATTCCATTTCGCGCAATAACGCATTCATTTCTGCAATGCTCATGGCACGATTTGCACGTATGGAGTGATGACAAGCCATCGTCGCGAGGATTTCATGACAAGTGTCTTCGACACGATTGCTGCTGCCGGATTCCTGTAGATCCGACAATATGTCACGCAACAGGCGTTCGGCATCTCCCGCTTTGAGCAATGCCGGCACCGCCCGGATGAGCAAGATCGTCGGGCCACCACGGTCGATCGTCAATCCAACACTTGAAAAAATTTGCAGAGATTCTTCTGCCAGTGTCGCTTCCGCTTCCGACACGACTACACTGGTCGGCACCAGCAACGGCTGATTTATTACCTGCCGTTCAGCAAATGCCTGCTTAAGTTTTTCGTACACGATGCGCTCGTGCGCCGCATGCATGTCGATGACCACCAACCCATCTGAATTTTCGGCCAGCACGTATATCCCGGCCAGCTGGGCAATCGCAAAGCCAAGCGGCGGTGCATCACCGTCCTGCGGCAATGCTCTGTCCGTCATTGGCAAGCCGGCTGACGGCGTACTGGTCAACGTCTGATAGCCACGCAACGATTCGGCAACGGATGAAGCCGTGCCACCCGACGATGCCAGGGACATTGACGACTGTCGAAATACGTTGCTGCCTATCACCGTCGCCGGTACCGGGGTCAGTTCGTGTCCGCCCGGCCTGGTTTCACGCAACGCGTATTCGATTGCCTGTGAGACGATGCCATGCACGCTTCGACCGTCGCGAAATCTGACTTCATGTTTGGCTGGATGGGCATTCGCATCGACCGTCGCCGGATCCATTGTCAGGTGCAGAACATAGGCGGGGTAGCGCCCGTGAAAAAGCACATCGCGGTATGCGTGCCTCGCAGCATGCGCCAGCGTCTTGTCGGAAATGCTGCGGCCGTTGACAAACCAGTGCTGCATATCGGCCTGGCTGCGGTTAAACGTTGGCAGACCGATCCAGCCGGAAAGTGCGACTGTATCGGATTCGCGGTCTATATGAATTGCCTGAGAGGCGAACGCTTCACCACATATCCTGCCGATCCGGGCAAGACGCTCGTCGTCGTTGCTCGCTGCGTTCAGATTGAGGATGGCGCGCCGATTGTGCGTCACTGTGAATGCGACATCGGGCCTGGCCAGAGCAAGCCGACGAATCCACTTGTCCACGTGATTAAATTCTGTTCGTTCTGTACGCAGGAACTTCTTGCGCGCCGGCGTATTGTAGAAAAGATCGTGCACCTCAACGGTGGTACCGATCGGGTGCTGCGCCGGCACCAGGTCACTCAGCACGCCGTTATCCGCCTCGATCTGCCATGCCGAATCGTCGTGCCTCGAGCGCAACACCAGGTGCGATACAGAAGCAATACTTGGCAGAGCCTCGCCACGGAACCCAAGCGACGCTACAGCCTGCAGATCATCCAGGCTGGTGATCTTGCTGGTCGCATGGCGCGCCAGCGCAAGCGGCATTTCGTCTCGAGGAATGCCGCAACCATCGTCGCGGATTCGCATGAGCTTCTGGCCGCCGGCCATAATGTCGACCGTGATTGCATGTGCGCCAGCATCGAGACTGTTTTCGATCAATTCCTTAACGACAGATGCCGGACGCTCCACCACTTCGCCAGCGGCGATCTGGTTGATAAGGTGACCTGGAAGTTGACGGATCGGCATTGTTTTTGTGGACGGAGATCTTTGACGCCATTCTTTCAGATGCGTGCGTCAATGTGTAGCGCAGCTGGGACCTACTAGCGCGATGAGGATCAGATTCCGGCCCGAACGGGGATCCTGAGGGTCTGGCCGACCTGCACGCGATCGTTGGACAACTTATTGGCGGCGCGGATATCGGACAAACTGACGTTGTAGCGTTGCGCAATTTCGCTGAGCGTGTCACCGCGGGAAATTACATGACTGACCTGTTGTGCCGGGCCGCCTTTCCTGTTCAGAGCCAGTTGCGTGTTCGGCGGGGGATTGGCGTAAAAATAACTGCGAACACCTGCCAGAATAGCGTTGGCAAGCTTGTCCTGGTGATCACGACTTCTTAGTTTCTTCTCTTCGTCAGGGTTCGAGATATACGCAGTCTCAACCAGGATCGACGGCACGTCGGGCGATTTCAGCACCAGGAACCCGGCCTGCTGAACCTTGCTCCGGTGTACCTTGCCGATTCTGGCAAGTTGTTTGATGACTTCGTCGCCAGCATCAATACTGGCGCTAAGCGCCGCATTTTGTGACAAATCGAGCAGTACCGACGCCAGTACCGCGTCTTTGTCCGACAGAGACACGCCGCCAACCTGCTCCGTTGCGTTCTCTCTCTGCGCGAGTCGTTTGGCAGCCTCGTCACTGGCGCCTTTGGTCGACAGCACGTATACGGACGCACCTCTTGCGCGCCGATCTTCTACCGCGTCAGCGTGAATTGAAATGAACAGGTCTGCCTTTTGCCGCCGCGCAATTTCCATTCGTTCACGATGATCCACTAAGTAGTCACCACTACGAACCATAATTGCCTTCATGCCCGGCTCGGCATTGATTCGGGCAGCCAGTCTTTTGGCGACGGCTAGTGCAACATCTTTTTCTCTGGTTTTTGCCCTGCCTATGGCACCAGGGTCTTTGCCGCCGTGGCCCGGATCAACGGCGATAACGACATCCCGTCCGGCGACATACTCCTCGGCCGCGCGTTTAACTGCCCGCAAATTGCCGTCCTGATGCAAGTCGATCACCAGCCGATCGCCATATTGTTTATTCGGGCCTGCCGAAAAAGATCGCGACCGCACTGACTGATTCAGATCGAGCACCACGCGCAGTTGACCATTGGACCGTAAACCAGTGCGAATGGCGGATATCGCGCCGCCGGAGGGCAACGCTTTCAGTGTGTTGGAAAGACGACTGTCTTTTAGATCCAGAACGAGGCGATCAGGGCCGCGCAGTGTGAAAATGCTGTGCTCGGCGGGCTTGTTCAGATCAAGGACAATGCGGGTACGGCCGTCCTCGGTCCAGATACGCATATTCTTGATCGTCGTCGCAGCCGGGGCGAGCGCTGGTAACAGCACAACCCAAACTGTGATGAACAAAATTAGCCTCAAGCGCATGCGCACAGAATTCCACAAAGCGATTATGTCGTGTCAGTATACAAATTCAGCAGAAAATGCCAATATTTTTCTGAAATATTATAGAGATAGCGAGATTTCCTCATACTCAACTTCGCGCTGGCTCTGAAACGGCAGAGTTAAGGCATTGTTGCGCCCTGTCGCTTTTGAGAATGAATTCCGCCGTCCGCCCGGTACCGTCATAGGCCAGTTTCAAAATCGCATCAGCGCCCTGCATCAATGACGGCACACGCTCCGGCCATTCAATCAGCTTCAGGCCGTCCTGCATGTCGGACCAGCCCAGGAAATCCAGCTCTTCCGCTGCTGCAATTCTATATAAATCAATATGATACACAACGCGCTCGCCGACTTCATACGGCTCGACCAGGGTATACGTCGGGCTTGGAACCGCACCATCGAAGCCGAAGTTCCGCAAAAGTGCTCGCGCGAATGTCGATTTCCCCGCGCCCAGCTCTCCCTGCAGGAGGATTGACCAGCCACCCAGATTTGCCGGCAATGCCGCCGCAACCTGTTTCGCAAATTCAGCTGTCGCTGCGGCGTCAGCCATGCGGACCACTTTGTTGCTCACGGATTGACCCGGTTTCTGAGCTCCATGATCAGGTCGGAGGCAAGCAGGCCACGCTGTCCGCTGCGCGCTGCAGAATCGCCGGCAAGGGCGTGGATTTGTACACCGAGAACCGCAGCCATTTCCTGCGCATGTCCCTGCCCCAGCAACGATGCGATGATGCCCGTCAAAACGTCACCCATGCCAGGGCTTGCCATGCCAGGATTGCCGGCACTGCATAGCCAGCATGCACCCTGCTCTGCCGAAATAAGTGTTCCGGATCCTTTTAGAACGACGGTGCCACCGAATCGGTCATGCAGGTTCTGCAGCGCCTCCGGCCGGTTTTGCTGAATTTCCTGAGGTCGACTACCCAGCAATCTGGCCGCTTCGCCCGGATGCGGCGTCAGGATCCAGTCACTACTTTTTGACGGGTTTTTCCCCAGAAGATTCAGGCCATCAGCATCTATAACCAGCGGTTTGCCGGATTGCAGCACCTTTTCGAACAGCGCGGCAGACCAATCTGTAACGCCCAGTCCGGGCCCGATTGCGACGACCGTTGCTTTACCCAGAAGCGCGTCGAGATCATCTCCGGATTCAATGCCGTGACACATCAGCTCGGGCCGTGTCGCCGACAGCAAATTATTGTGTGCCGGATGTGTTGCCACGCTGACCAGGCCGGAGCCACACCGTAAGGCAGCTTCACCGCACAATTGCACCGCACCCGGCATGCCCGGACCGCCACCAACTATCAGGACATGACCAAATTCGCCCTTGTGTGCGCTTCGTCTTCTTGGTTTGAGTTGCTTTAGAACAATGGATTCATCGATCCTGCGCATTTCGGGATTCTGCGTTGCGACCGACTCAGGCGGAATATCCAGTCCCGAATAGAACAGCTGCCCAACAGCATCAACACCGCTATCGAGAAAGAGCCCGCTCTTCAGCCCAACAAATGTGATGGTCGCTGCGGCCTGTACCGCTACGCCCATGGTGGCGCCGGAGTCTCCGTTCAGGCCGGATGGTATGTCCAGCGCCAGAACCGGCGCAACATGCCCGTTAATAGCCTGCACAACGTCCGCGAAAACACCTTCGACAGGCCGGTCAATGCCACTGCCCAGCAATGCGTCAATGAGCAGCTCAGCATCGGCATCAAGCTCTCCTTCAAAGGCCGCCATTACGCCACCTTCGGCCGCAAAATCCATATAGGCTGATTGCGCGTCACCCGTTAGTGCTTCAGGCGAGGTTGCAGTCATCACGGAAACAGCGATCCCGTGGCCTGCCGCAAGACGCGCCAATACATAGCCGTCCCCGGCGTTGTTGCCGGCGCCACAAATGACTTGCCATCGCTTTGCATCGGGAAAATTAGCCCGGGCAATTTGCAGCGCAGCCTGTGCGGCCCGCGTCATTAACGCATAACCACTGATTCCGGCGTCGTTAATGGCATGCTGATCAATCTGTCGAACACTTGCTACGGAATATATGTCGGCTGGCAGGGTCATTTTCTGCTGACTGTAAGCTCTTTGTCGAATTTGCACGGCCCCTCGCGGGAAGCACATACTGGCACAACGACAGCAACATTTCCTTGCCCGGGAAAAGTAAAATTACGCCACTGGAACAGCAAAAACTCGTCAATGACATCCGCTCCTGGAGCCAACAGCTGGGCTTTCAGCAACTGGGCATCAGTGACATCGATTTGTCGCAGGCCGAACACCGCCTGGAAGCCTGGCTGGAAAAAGGCTACCACGGCGAAATGGGCTACATGTCGCGCCACGGGCGCAAACGCAGCAGACCAGAGCAGCTCGTGCCCGGTACGATCAGCGTAATCTCGGTTCGCATGGACTATTTGTCGGAAGATCAGGATGCCGCCACGAAATTGCTGGACCATGAGAGCAAAGCCTATGTATCTCGCTACGCGCTGGGTCGCGACTATCACAAGGTGCTGCGACGCCGCCTGCAAAAACTAGCCGATAAAATTGAATCGAGAATCGGTCCACATGGTCACCGCGTCTTTGTTGACAGCGCGCCGGTTCTCGAAAAACCGCTGGCCGAAAAAGCCGGTCTCGGCTGGATTGGCAAGCATACGAACCTGATTAACAAGGATGCCGGATCATGGTTTTTCCTTGGCGAACTTTTTGTGGACATCAGGCTCCCGGTGGACTCTGCTGAAACTTCGCATTGCGGGACTTGCCGCGCGTGTATTGACGTTTGCCCGACCGGCGCAATAGTTGCACCGTATGAACTTGATGCCAGGCGATGTATTTCATATCTGACCATCGAATTGCCAGGTGAAATCCCCGAGGAATTTCGCAAGCTAATCGGTAATCGCGTTTACGGCTGCGATGATTGTCAGCTATTTGGTCCATGGAATAAATTTGCGAAACACAGCTCCGAAGACGACTTTTCGCCACGGCACGAACTCGATGCGGCAGAACTGACCACACTTTTCTCCTGGTCCGAAGCAGAGTGGCTTGATAAGACCGAAGGTAGCGCTATACGCCGCATCGGCTACGAACGATGGCTGCGCAATGTTGCAATCGCGCTTGGCAACGCCGGGCACAGTGAAGAAGTTGTTGCGGCCCTGCGGAAGCGAGAAGATTCCGATTCGCAATTAGTCAACGTTCACGTAAAGTGGGCGCTGGTCCAACAAGAAGAAAAACAATAAGAATATGTTCGTAGCACCTGAATCTGAATTCCTCGTTCCATTCGACTCAAGCTTTCGCATCGCAAATACAGCGACAGCGCCTGTACCCAATCGTCAATGGCGCAATAAAAAGCGACTGCGGAAAGCCATCGCGAAAATGGACAAGATGCAGCAAGCTCTTTTTGCTGGTGATTGCCATTCAGTGCTGTTGATATTTCAGGGGATGGACGCGGCCGGCAAAGACAGCACGATCAGAACAGTCATGGAGGGTATAAACCCTGCCGGCTGCCAGGTATTCAGTTTTAAGAAACCATCCGGTATTGAACTGGATCACGATTTTCTCTGGCGTACGTCTTGTGCATTGCCTGAACGTGGCCGCATCGGAATATTCAACCGCAGTCAGTACGAGGAAGTGCTGGTAGTCCGGGTTCACCCGGGAATTCTTGATTCACAGAAGTTGCCTAACCACATTGACAAAGACACGATTTGGGACGAACGATTCGAATCAATTCGGGACTTCGAAAAACATGCCGGCAGAAACGGCACTATCATTGTGAAATTCTGGCTAAACGTATCGAAGGACGAGCAAAAGAAACGTTTGATCAGCCGCCTGGACGAAGCTGAAAAACAGTGGAAATTCAATCCACGTGATGTCGAGGAACGGCAATATTGGGACGACTATATGCATGCCTACGAGGAGGCTTTGAACGCAACTTCCAGGCCGTGGGCACCCTGGTACGCTATTCCGGCCGACAGCAAACCGTTTATGCGCGCATGCGTGGCCGAAATTATCGTCGATGCATTGAGTAGTGTCGGACTTGAGTACCCTGAGGCCACTGCCGAGGACAGATCTCGATTTGACGAGTCGCGCAAGGCACTTATGACCAAATCCGGCAAATGATCGTGAGCGAAAATGAATCAGTGACCGACGTCGTTGTTTTCAAACGGAAACTCGCGTAAATATCGACTAACTCAGCGTTTATCGACAGCAAGGGTGCGATCCAGGCTTCGGCTGGAAAATCGTCTACGCCAGACTCCGCATAGGGAAATTCGTGTCAGGCCAAACTGCAACAATCAATTCGGACTACAAGAAGTCGCTGCTCGCGGGACTTGAGCTATTCCAGGATGTTGATCCCGACGATGTTCAGGAACTACTGCAAAATTGTGATCGGTGTGATCTTGGACCGGGCGAACTGTTACTTTCACCTGGCGAGAAAAATCAAAACGTTTATGTGGTTTTATCAGGAACACTGAATGTGCATGTTGGGTCACCGGACGCCCCGATCCTCGCCACAATGGATGTCGGTGCCTGTGCAGGCGAAATGTCTATTATTGAAGATCGGGATCCTTCGGCCTATGTCATTGCCGCCGAGCCGACGCACCTGCTCGTCATTCACAAGAATGTCCTGTGGGAAATGGTGGATATATCGCATCAGTTTGCCAAGAACCTCCTGGTTGTTTTGTCCGAACGTGTCCGCAGTCACAATCACTTTATTGCAGAAAGTATCGGCGACTGGCGCAAATTCGAAAAACACGCAACAACTGATGCGCTGACCGGACTCAGCAACCGCCACTCCATGGAAGAAACTTTTCCTCGAGAAATTAATCGTTGCATGCAGAACGAGCAACCCGTTTCACTGATTATGATCGATGTCGACGGATTCAAATCCTTTAATGACAAGTTTGGACACATTGCGGGGGACCGGGCGTTATCCGCGGTTGCTCACATACTGCAGAGTAAGTTTCGACCGCGCGACTTGCTGGTAAGGTTTGGTGGCGATGAGTTTTCGGTATTGTTGCCCGGCGTCACGCGAGATGCTGCGCTGGCGATTGCGGACCGCGTCAGGAGTGCAGTATCGGGCGATACTGAATCGAGCGAAGATTCAATGATTCAAATTCCGGTCAACGTTTCGATGGGCGTGGCAGAAATGGAAAACCACGGTTCTTTTGAATCGTTATTAAAAGCGGCAGACGCGGCATTGTATCGGGCAAAGAACGCCGGTCGAAATTCCGTTTCGGAATAGTTGCATACCAGTCTCTGGCATCAGACTCTCTGGAATCAGACGTGCACAGCCAGATTATCGATCAGGCGAGCTTTGCCGAGGTGTGCTGCCGCCAGCACAACCAGTTCATCAGTATCACGATCCGGGTGACCAAGTGTTTCCGCACGCCGAATGCTGAAATAGTCAACTTTGAAACCCAATTGTTCGAGCGACTCTGTTGCCTGCTTTTCGGCTTCTTCGAAGTCTCTTTTTCCTGACTCCAGCTCTTTACCAACGGCGACAATTGTCTCGTAGAGTTTTGCGGCGACCTGACGTTCCTCGTCAGTCAAATATTGATTTCTTGAACTCAACGCAAGCCCATCCTCCTCCCGAACAGTAGGGCACTGAATTATTTCGATCGGCAGGCTGAGATCGCGCGCCATGCGCTGTATAACCGTCAGTTGTTGATAGTCCTTCGCTCCGAATACCGCAACGTCCGGTTGCACCAGGCTAAATAAGCGACTAACGACTGAGGTAACCGCGTCGAAATGCCCGGGGCGAAAGGAGCCGCATAAATCATCCGACAATATCGGTACAGTCACTGAGGTAGCGTTGTCGATACCAAACGGATACATCGTTTCGACATCGGGTACAAACAGAATATCGGCGTTGACGCGATCCAGACGACGTTTGTCGCGCTGCAAAGTACGCGGGTACTCTTCGAAATCTTCACCATCGCCAAACTGTGTTGGGTTGACGAAAATTGACACTACGACGCGCTCTGCATGTTTGCGCGCCAACTCAACGAGGCTAAGGTGACCTCGATGTAGATTCCCCATCGTTGGCACGAGCGCGATGTGATCACCGCTTTGCCGCCAGTCAGCGAGTTGTTCGCGCAATGATTCGGTGGTGCTTACGACCTCCACGAATTTAAGTTCCTTTTCGTTTTCGCTTTCGCAATCTCGGCTGGATAGACCGAACCAGGAAGAACCAGTCTAGGAAAAACAATGTTCAGGCGCGGGATAACTACTGTCCTTCACTGCAGCAACGTAACTTTGCAGCGCCGCAAGTGGCGATTCATTGCCCGGCATGAAGTTTCTGACAAATTTCGGTGTACGCCCCTGCGTAATATCGAGAATGTCATACAAAACCAGAATTTGTCCGTCAACTTGCGGGCCGGCGCCAATGCCGATAACCGGCAATCCCACGGCATTCCGGATAGCCTCACCGAGTTCATTCGGTACGCACTCAAGCAATATGAGATCTGCGCCGCTGCTTTCCAGTCGTTTGGCGCTGGCAATCATCGCGTCTGCCGCACCCGGGTTGCGTCCCTGAACCTTGAATCCGCCGATTTTATGTACCGACTGCGGCTTCAGACCCAAATGTGCACACACCGGAATATCGTGTCTCGCAAGGTGCTCTACGATTTCCAGCTGACCGTCGCCACCCTCAAGCTTGATCATCATCGCGCCGCCTTCCTGCATCATTCGCACAGCGTTTTGTAATGCTTGCTCTGGATTGGTGTAGCTCATGAACGGCATGTCTGCGACAAGCAATGCACGCCGCAGACCACGTGCAACTGTTTTCGAGTGATAAATTATGTCGGCGACTGTAACAGGTACCGTCGTATCGTGGCCCTGGATCACCATGCCCAGAGAATCCCCAACCAGGACGAGATCAACTCCCGCTGCATCGACCAGCACGGCATAGCTTGCATCGTACGCAGTCAGACAGGCGATCGGCTCGCCCTCCTCCTTCATCTTGCGCAGCGTTGCTATATTGACCGGCGGCTCCGACATGCCGCGTTGCTCAAGTTGTGTATACATTCAATTCTCTATTTTCAGTGGAATGCGATGATAAATGAAATTCAACAGTATCCGCGAATGTCTATCCGTTTGTAATTGCGTTATCAGGCAAAAGCTACTGCTGCAGCCGGATTAAAGAAATGACGTCCACCGGAAATGCGTTGAACCTGCTGAAACAGCTCATCAAAATCCGCGTCGTTACGCACCGGGTCGATCGACGATGCGTTGACAATGAGCAGTGGCGTCTCGTCGTAGTCGTAAAAAAACCGTGCATAGGAATCTGCGACTTTTTCAAGATAAGCCCGGTCAATCATGCGCTCATTGGGGACGCCGCGTTGTGCAATTCGAGACAGCAACGCGTCGACCGATGCCTGCAAATAGATAACGAGGTCAGGGCTAGGTATATCCACATCGAGCCGCGAGTATATTTGATCGTACAACTGCATCTCATCACTACTGAGGTTCAGTTCCGCGAAAAGCTTGTCTTTTGCAACATGAAAATCGGCAATTCGCACAGGCGCAAACATATCGGACTGATTCAGAAGCTCGAGCTGCCGGGTTCTTTGAAACAAAAAGAACAGTTGAGCTGGCAACGCGACTTTTCTGCCAGATTGATAAAACTGGTCAAGGAACTGGTTTTCCTCGACGTGCTCAAGG
>JBLHLN010000040.1:0-11970 GCA_047620565.1 Woeseiaceae bacterium | reverse complement strand
AAGACCGACTGCCTCAGCCTCAGCCGCTGCAACAATGCGACCGGTGTAAGCGAGTTGTCGAACTTTGTCGGTTGGCACAACGTGACGCAACGTCGTGGTTATCGCCATATCCGGAATAATTCCCCATTTCACTTCCATGATAGACATTTGCACATCACTTGCCGCGTAGCGAATATCGGCGCCCATCGCTATTTGCAGTCCCGCACCAAATACGCAGCCTTTGAGAGCAGCGATAACCGGGACCGGGATTTCGCGCCATATATACGCTGCACTTTGAAAAAAGTTTGCCGGCGAGTTATCGCGCGCGGCCATCTTGTTTGCGCCAACCGCGCTTATGCCGGAACCCTGAAATACCGATATGTCGATGCCGGCGCAAAAGTGCTCACCACTGCCATGCAGGACAACTGCACGCACCCCGGTATCACGCTTTAGTGATTCGCCTGTTTGCAGCAGCGCCTCAAACATTTCCAGATCGACAGCATTGCGTTTTTCTGCCCTGTTGAGCGTCACCGTAGCGACGTGATTCGATACGTCGATTACTATGCGGTCAGTCAAAATTTACTCCCACGCCGAAAATTGCCAAAGTCCAGCAGCTGTTGTTGCGCTTAAAAATTGTTGTACTCAACAATGACCACTGCCCTTTCAGGGCACAAGCGTACAACAACCGTTATTGAGTACGACAGCGCCGCGTTGCCTGACGCTGCTGCGAAACGAAATGATATTTCTGTCCTGCCACATTTCTGTCGTAATGAGGTCGCCCGGAAATACCGGTGCTGTAAAACGTACGTCGAGACCCCTGATCAGGGTGAAATCATAGTCACATATTGTCTTCAGAATCGCATGACAGGCAATTCCCGTCGTACATCTGCCGTGCAATATCGGCGCCTGAAACCCGACCGAACGTGCCACGTCCGGATCAGCATGCAATGGATTCAGGTCACCTGACAGGCGAAATAACAGCGCCTGATCCGCCCGGGTCGGCAGATCGCAAATCAAATCAGGGGGGCGTTTTGGCAACTTGTGCGGCAAACGCGTCTCGCCTCGCGGACCACCAAAATCGCCGTCGCCACGCGCGATGAGCGTGCTACCCAGGGTAAAAAGCACTGTGTCGTCTCGTGCGCGCCGAACCTCCGATTCAACCTCGATTCGGGCACCCTTCCTCGCGCCACGATCATGAACACTGGCGACTCGCCGGTTGATAAGCAGATTCGCGGCCGCAGGTAAGGGCCGGTACAACTCCAGGCGAAGCGCGCTATGCAGTACTTGCGTGAATTTCCAGCCACAACCTGCAAGAAAATCGACGGGCAATAACATTGCGGCCATTGTCGGCACGGTACTCAGGCCCGGCCCTTCGTAAACGAACGGCAACTCGCGCTTATCAAGCGGATCGCTTCCCAGGCCGACCCCGAGCGCATACAGGATGGTGTCTTTTTCGGTGTACTGGAGTGGCACGTCCACTTCGGAAGTCGCCATTAGGGCGTTATAATTGATCGGCATCGGTCGCTTCGAATGAGTTGATGTGCGGAGCCTGCGGGGAATGCATTCTAGGTCGCTGGTAGTTCGGCGGCAAGATGTCATACGATTAGGGCGTAGCAACAGGGAATTTATTGTGACGACATGAGCAAGAATGAAGCACTGATAATACGCACTGCCCATGTGTCAGAGGCAGCCGAAATCGCATCGATATCCAGGCAGCAGGTTGAATACGGCCTGAACTGGCGATGGACGCCGGCACGCGTCAAGCGCTCTATCAATGACAAGGAAACAATCGTGCTTATCGCCAGCAAGGCAGGCGTAACGCAGGGATTTGCCATCATGAAATTTGCGGAGGAAACGGCACACCTGCTATTGCTTGCCGTACAGCCCAAAATGCGCCGGGCCGGAATCGGCACGAACATGCTCAACTGGCTGGAAAAATCCTGTGTAACCGCGGGCATTCAAAGGGTGCGACTCGAAGTCCGCGCAACAAACCACGTCGCAAGGCGTTTTTACGAAAAACTCGGCTACCGGCTGGTCGAACTCGTTGCTGCTTATTACGACAGGAGTGAGGCAGCTATTGTCATGCAACGCGAACTGAACAAGAGACTCGTTAGCTAGACTGCTGCGCGTATTCCCAGGCGAATGTTGCCAGCGGCTGAACGGCTTTTGCCGCTTGCCGGGCATAGACGCTCGCAGCGGTGCCATCCCTAACCCTGCCGGCTATGCCCTGCGATATTGCTGCTATACGAAAAAAATTGTAGGCAGCGTAGAAATCCCGGTTTTCTATGCCATTCTGACGACCGGTTCGTTCGCAATACGTCGCTACGTAATCTTCCTCCGAGGGAATACCCAGCGCCGCAATATCGATGCCGCGCAGGCCCGTGCTACCAATCCCGACATCCGGCATCTGCCACGCCATCAGGTGATAGGTAAAATCTCCCAGCGGATGCCCTATTGTCGATAATTCCCAGTCAAGGACCGCGATAATTTCAGGCCTGGTTGGGTGCACGATCATGTTGTCCAGGCGAAAATCTCCGTGCACGACGGAGACGGCTTCATCCGCCGGAATATTTTCCGGCAGCCATTCAATCAGATTTTGCATTTCTGCAATCTCCGACGTTTTCGACGCGATATATTGCTTTGACCAGCGTGAAATCTGCCGCGCGAAATAGTTTCCCGGCCGGCCATAGTCGCTCAGACCGATGTTATCCACATCAAAATTGTGCAGGCGTGCAAGCGTCAGATTTGCGTTGTCATAGATTGCGCTTCTTTCTTCCGGATCCAGACCGGGCAGGTCGAGCTCCCAGAAGATTCGCCCCTCGACAAACTCCATGATAAAGAATGTGGTGCCAACAACCTGTTCATCCTCGCAAAGAACGTAAGGTCGCGGAACAGGAAAGTCCGCTGCATACAAGGCACTGATGACGCGGAACTCACGATCAACCGCATGCGCCGACTTGAGCAGCTTGCCCGGTGGTTTGCGGCGCATAACGTAATTGCCGCCAGGGGTCTGCAGCAGGTAAGTCGGGTTGGACTGGCCGCCCTTGAACTGGCTCACTTCGAGCGGGCCCTGAAAGCCTTCTACATGCGAGAGCATGTATTCCTGAAGAGATGCCGTGTTGAACTGGTGTGCGTCAAGAACATCCCGGGTTCCGGAAAATTGTTCCTGACGATTGCTCATTTTGGATCAACAAAGAAATCTGCTAACAGCTCCACATCTGGATCGACGGCATACGACGTCAGGTCTGTAATACCGGCGCTTTCCAACACATCGTCATCGACACAGAAATTGCCGGTAAATTCCCTGCTGGGTTTTGTCAGGATCAGGTACGCAGCATCCGCCATAATTTCCGGCTTGCGTGAATGTCGCATTATTTCATCGCCACCCAACAGGTTTTGCACGGCCGCAGTTGCGATTGCAGTTCGTGGCCACAAAGCATTGACTGCAATACCCTGTTCGCGAAATTCACCGGCCATCCCCAGGACGCACATACTCATGCCGTACTTCGCCATCGAGTACGCGACATGATTCTTAAACCACTTTTCTTCCATGTTTAGCGGTGCCGACAGGTTCAGGATATGTGGGTTGTCGGCTTTTAGCAGGTGAGGAATGCAGGTCTTTGAAACCAGGAAAGTGCCGCGCGTATTGACCTGGTGCATCAGATCAAAGCGTTTCATCGTTGTTTGCATTGTCGGTGTGAGGGAAATCGCGCTGGCATTATTGATACAAATATCGATGCCACCGAACTGATCCACACCCTTTTGGACTGCTGCCTGAACGGAGTTTTCGTCACGAATATCGCAGACTAGTGGCAACGCCTGACCGCCAGCCGTTTCTATTTCTTCAGCCGCTGTATAAATGGTACCCGGCAATTTTGCATGTGGTTCCGCAGTCTTGGCAGCAATGACAATATTCGCACCGTCTTCGGCCGCTCTTTTGGCGATCGCCAAACCAATGCCCCGGCTACCGCCGCTGATAAAGAGTGTCTTGTCTTTTAGATTCAAGATTTGCGCCCCTTTGGGTCTCTGTTGGCGAACGATAATACTCATTTTTTCACGTGGGAGCGGTCCCTATTTGCGGGAGCAGCTCCTAATTGTGGGAGCGGCTTCAGCCGCGAATCGCGACCGTCTATTCGCGGCTGAAGTCGCTCCCACGATAAGTCAGGTTTGTTTTCGGACCATTCCGATAAATGCGTTCTCTCACATGCGGAATATGCCGTGTGGCATCTCGCCATCGCGCGGATTGTTCATTGAAGCAGAGATGGCCTGACCGAGCACGCGGCGGGTGTCTACAGGATCGATCACGCCGTCATCCCACAATCGCGCGCTGGCGTAATACGGACTGCCTTGCTTTTCATACTGTCGGCGAATGCGGCGTTCGAAATTTGTCTGCTCTTTCTTGTCCCACGATTCGCCGCGCGCCTCGAGTCCTTCGCGTTTGACTGTTGATAATACCAACGAGGCCTGTTCTCCTCCCATTACCGAGATTCGTGCGTTTGGCCACATCCACATCATTCGCGGGCCGTAAGCGCGACCGCACATTGCATAGTTTCCGGCACCAAATGAGCCGCCGATAATGACTGTAAATTTTGGCACCGTCGTCGTCGCGACGGAATTCACCATTTTTGCGCCATCTTTGGCAATACCACCGTGCTCATATTTTTTGCCCACCATAAATCCGGTAATATTTTGCAGGAACACCAGCGGAACTCCGCGTCGGTTGCACAGTTGGATGAAGTGCGCGCCCTTTTGCGCGGACTCCGAGAACAGGATTCCGTTGTTAGCCACAATTCCAACCGGGTAGCCGTACAGATGTGCGAATCCACACACCAACGTTGGACCGTAAAGCGCCTTGAATTCCTGGAACTCAGATGCGTCCACTAGCCGTGCGATTACCTCTCGAACATCGTAGGGGTAGCGAAATTCTTTGGACACAACACCGTAAAGTTCGTCAGCGGCATAAGCAGGATCCTGTGCTTCACGCAGATCGAGTTTGCATTCTTTTTTCCAGTTCAGGTTCGATACAAGTTCGCGAACTTTCTCGAGGGCGTCCGTGTCGTTGTCAGCAAGGTAGTCAGTTACGCCCGATATCCTGGAATGCGCATCACCCCCGCCAAGCGTCTCCGCGTCGACGATTTCGCCGGTCGCGGCCTTGACCAGTGGAGGACCGCCAAGAAAAATAGTCCCCTGGTTGCGCACGATGATCGCTTCGTCACACATTGCCGGAACGTACGCACCACCGGCCGTACAGGACCCAAGCACAGCAGCGATTTGCGGTATCCCTTTGGCGGAAAGCCGTGCCTGGTTGTAGAAAATACGGCCAAAATGATCGCGATCGGGAAATACCTCATCCTGCATCGGCAAGAATGCGCCACCTGAATCCACGAGATAAATGCATGGCAGGCGATTCTGTTCCGCAATTTCCTGTGCGCGCAGGTGTTTACGAACTGTTAACGGGTAATAGGTACCACCCTTCACAGTCGCATCATTGGCGACGATCATGCAATCGACGTCGTTGACTTGCCCAATCCCCGCAATGATGCCGGCGGATGGCACGGCGTCATCGTAAAGACCGTATGCCGCGAGCTGACCAATCTCGAGGAATGGCGAACCACGATCCACCACCGAGCGAATTCGATCACGAGGCAGAAGCTTGCCACGCGCCAGGTGCTTTTCTCTCGCCCGTTCACTGCCGCCGATGGAAATGGTCTTCAGAACCTCGCGAAGCTCATCAGCCAGTTTGCGATTGGCAGCATTATTTTGCGCGAAGTCCTTCGAGTCCGGCTTAATCTTGGTTTTTATTGTCGGCATGGCGCTAAGGATATCAGCCTGTCGCGTTGTAGAGTTCCCTGCCGATCAGCATACGACGTATTTCGCTGGTGCCGGCGCCAATTTCATAGAGTTTTGCGTCACGCATCAGACGGCCCGCCGGATATTCGTTGATATATCCATTGCCGCCAAGAGCCTGAATGGTTTCGCCGGCCATCCAGGTCGCTTTTTCCGCCGCGAGCAGAATGCAACCGGCTGCATCAAAGCGCGTGGCTTGCGCGCGATCACAGGCTTTGGCTACCGCGTATACGTATGCCCTGCAGGAGTTCATGGTCGTATACATATCGGCGATTTTGCCCTGCATTAACTGGAAGGTGCCAATGGACTTGCCGAACTGTTTGCGATCGTGGACATACGGCATCACCAGGTCAAAACAGGACTGCATAATGCCGAGCGGACCGGCAGCAAGTACAAGTCGTTCGTAGTCGAGGCCGCTCATCAGGATTGACGCGCCTTTGCCCTCTTCGGCCAGGATATTGGCCGCAGGAATTCTACAGTCATTCAGTACGATTTCCCCGGTGTCCGAACCGCGCATTCCCAGTTTGTCGAGTTTTTGTGCCGTTGAGTATCCAGGTCGGTCCCGCTCTACTATAAAAGCGCTGAGTCTCTTGCCAGCTTCGCCACCAGCTTGCGTCACAGCGTAAATAATTGTGACGTCTGCTTCGGGCGCGTTGGTAATCCACATTTTGTTGCCGTTCAGAACATACGAGTCGTTGTCCCGTGTAGCGGTCGTGCTCATACCCATGACGTCAGAGCCGGCCCCGGTCTCGCTCATTGCAAGCGCGCCGACGTGCTCACCGGAGATCAGTTTCGGCAAATATTTCTGCTTTTGCTCCTGGCTGCCCCAGCGACGCAATTGATTGACACAAAGGTTGGAATGAGCGCCATATGAAAGACCGACTGATGCCGACGCCCTGCTGATCTCTTCCATCGCCACAGCATGAGCAAGGTAGCCAAGACCGCTGCCGCCGAATTCTTCTTCAACCGTAATGCCGAGCAGCCCCATGTCGCCGAGCTCCGGCCAAAGGTCGCGTGGAAACTGATTCGACTCATCAATTTCGCTCGCGCGAGGCGCAATTCGATCGTTGGCGAAGCCGCGAATTGATTCGCGCAGCAAGTCGATGTCTTCGCCAAGGCCGAAGTCAAAGTCAAACATAATGGGAGTCCGTTGCCAGATAAAAGATGGCTGCTGATAAGCGAATCTTATTGTTGCGCAGCGGAACTCCGCGGGGAATACCGCATATACGGTAGCGGCATAAGTACCGTAAGGCGTTGATTTAACTACCCTGAATCCGGCCTGGTCAGATTCTGCCGAGATCGTCAATCAGGAGCGAGAAGAGTTCAAACTGGGAACTGATGCCAAGCTTCGAGAACATATTGCGTTTGTGCACCATTACCGTACCCGGCGCAATTTTCAGCTCACGCGCAATGGATTTGGATGAATAACCGCGCAACAACAATTGGCTAATCTGACGTTCGCGACTTGTAAGAACCGACTCGCCAAATCTCTCGAAGCTGCGTGTCAGACGCTTGTGAACGTCATCCTCGCCACCTTTGGTCTTGCTACGTTCAACCCAGGCGTCCCAAATCCTCTTCATACTCGCCTGCACGATCGGCTCGATAATATTCAGACGCTGCAATTCGGCCTTACTGAACATTCGACTACGCCTGCCCACCACCAGAGCGATGGTCGTGCGCGGCGATACCTGCGTCAGGTAATCAATTTCATCCAGCAAATGGGTGCGCTCGCAATATTGCCGGTAATATTCGCTTGAGCGAAAGCGATCAGGAAGTTCATCACGAAAGCGACACAGGCTGGGTTTTTTGTTTCTGATCGCGAGCTGGTATAGCGGATCCAGCAGATACGGGCCCGCCAGGTATCGTTCGAGGTAATGTTTTCGGCCAGCCGGTTCAAGAGTGTGGTGCAGCACCTCAGGACTGGCATCCTTATGGAACGCAATCAGGCAAGTTCCTTCGTGATTGACAACGGCGCCGATCGCCGCAATGAGGCCATTGGCAATGGCCTTGCCGTCCGACAAGCCGATAATGTCGGCAATGGCCCGGTGCCATTCTGCAGAATCGAATTTCCCTGGCATCTTTATGTAACAGCGCGATCGACGTGTCGCGTCAGGATGCCTGGTACAAGCCCGCGACGGCACCGGCAGGATCTTCGATTACGCAAAAAGTTGCATCACCCATGGAGCGCGGTTCAACCAGTATTTTGCCGCCATTTTCGACGCAGGCGGCAGCGCTCGCTTGCGCTTGCGCGTCCGCGACCACGATATAAATCAGCCATTTACTTGGCATCGCAGCATTGGACCCACGTGCGTGACAAATTCCGGCTGCCGGCTCGCCGCTTGAAGGCATTGTCATGTTGAAATCATTGTATTCGCCCATGTCGACCGCGTCGGCCTTCCAGCCCGTTACTACAGCATAGAATTCGCTGAGCCCTTCTGCGTCGTCGACGCTGATGTCTATCCAGCCGATCTTTCCGATTTGCGCGCTATCTGCCAACTTTTTCTCCTCGATCCAGGTCTACTGATCCTCATCGCAAAGCTCATTCCAGATAGTTTCAACCCAACCACGAATTTTCAACGCCTCATCCCAGCGGTCAGAAAGTTCATGCTGGCTGCCGTCAGTAATTGCGTATGGCGGAGGTCCCAACTCACAAAGAAAGTGCAATGTAGCATCATCTGAATTTCGCTGGCGCCACTCGCGTATGCCGAATTTCCACCAGCCCTTGAAAATTTCTACCCATTGCTGGTGTTGCGGAAAATCTATCTGAACCTGCACCTGCTCACGATTCGCAATACGTCCCTGGAAACAGTCGGACCGCCTAAGGACCCGCTCGATGTAATCGCGATCGACGCTGGAAATCGGGTCGCGCATTTCCCGGTCGACGACGAAATGCGACAGGTCAGCGCACAAACGCATTTCGGGCATAAGGTCCATCACCTGCAAAGTGTAGTAGAGGTCGTTCAACAAACTGTCGCGGTGCGTTTCAAACAGCACCGGCAGTCCTGCCGAATCGGCCTCGTCCATCCAGCGTCGAATCACCGGCACTGCATTCTCCGGTTTGATAGGCATGACGCCGCCGATAATATTGACGAGGCTGGCGTTTGCATCATTTGCCAGCGCGTATAGCGGCCGCATGTCGCCTTCAGCGCCCGGAAAAGCGTTGACCATGCATTCGAGCTCGTGACGCTCATACAACGGCAGTAATTCACGCGTAGCTTCAATCTCGCCAACTGAAGGATCGACACACATGCCGTCGTAACCAGCCTGCGCCACCATTGCGAAACTCTCTTCATGAGGCCGCTCCGCAATATCGGGATTGCGTAGCTCCATCGCCCATAACGATTGGTAAATTTTTAGTTGCTGCATCGGCCGCGTCAGAATGACGTCAGGAATGACGCCGCGTTGCCGCCGTATACTTCAGCTCGTTGTGCGGCCAGCAGAAACTCCCGCCCGCTTGGTTCGGCACCATCGTGATTGCCGACAATTCTGCGCACCCGCTGTTTGTGAAAAATTTTCAATTGGGCGGACAATGGGATCACGCTTGCGGGATCGTCAGCGAACATCTCACGATGTTTTGCCCGCAAGCGATACCAGGGAATCGTCATGTCGTCGTGGTGTGCATTGTGGAAACCGAAATTCAACGTGATCCAGTTTACCATCTCATATTTCAATGACAGCGGATTGCTGAAGGTGTGTTCCTGCTCCCACTCAAAATCGCCTTTCCGCTCCGGCTTTTCAAATTCGAACAACGTCAGCGTATAGGGATAGTCGTGTTGCAGGCTGTCCATGAAACGTAGAATCGTCATCATAAGCATGTAGGCAACAGCATAAAGAAGCGCAACTTTCGGAAACCAGATTAACAGTGCAAGAAACAATCCGCCACGAACAACAATGACTGCGACGTTTCTTGCTCTCTGGTTCCTGCGCTGCGGAATGATGAATGACGTAAAAACCATGATGAAATGCATAATCAGGTCATGCGCAGGAATATAAAACCATTCGAGAACCCTGGTGATTTTTAATATCAGGGGGTGGTCCATAAAAAACTTTTCGTAGTCGAACCACATGATGTCGTCGTTGTCTACGTGATGCCTGAAATGCTTGTAGCGAATGTCTTCGTAAGTACCGTATGCAGCGCCACAGAGCCAACTCAGGACCCTGCCAAGCACGGCATTGTTGCGAATACTTTTGAAGACGAGATTGTGTCCGCATTCATGAATCATGTAGGCGGAGATGGTCATTGCGTGGGCAAGCACCAAAACTGCGCCAAGATTTAGCAGCCAGTGCCCGGCAAACAACCCAGCCAGACCTGCTGCGTAGCCAACTGCCGCATAGATGACCGCGACGCCGTTGTAGCGCAACCCCTCGGGTTCCCGCAACAGGTTTGATAATTCTGAAAAATTACTCATATTTCAATACATTAAAGCCGGACCGCCGCTATGGATCGGCGTTCATCGCAGCCTGTTGATGGCGTACCGTAATGGTACCAAGGACCGCCGTGACTGGCATGTTACAGGTTCCTGTGCAGCTGCTCCTGAGGATTGATAGCATAGCGCGCCACGAAGACAACAATGGGCTCTTGCATGAAATTCGCAGGCAAAGTGGTGATTGTGACTGGCGCTGCACGCGGCCTGGGTCAGGAATATGCCCGGCAATTTGCCCGTCGTGGTGCGCATGTCGCGGTAAACGACCTACGCGATTGCAGTGAATCGCTGGCAATAATTGCGCAGGAAGGCGCTGAAGGAATTGCTACCACAACCGATGTGACATCGGCAGCAAGCACGGCCGCGATGGCTGCCGCTGTGCTGGAAAAGTTCGGCGCGATTGATGTGTTGGTGAATAACGCCGCACTGTATGGAAGCCTGACATTCGCGCCATTCGATAAACTTGATGAAGCGGAATGGGATGCGACAATGAACGTCAATGTAAAAGGCATTTGGCAATGTTGCAAAGCTGTGCTGCCGGCGATGAAAGAACAAAACAGCGGGGCCATCATTAACATATCCTCGCTTGCTGCAACTTACGGTATGCCAAACGGATTGCATTACACGACTTCCAAAGCAGCGGTTATCGGCGCGACCCGCGGCCTGGCCCGCGAGTTGGGTCGCCATAATATTCGGGTGAATGCAGTTGCCCCAAATGTCGTAAATACCGATGCTACCGCAGAGGTATTCGGTGATAAGAAGGATAAGGTTGTCGACGTGACCCTGTCTCAACAGGCTATTCGTAAACCGCTTGAAACGGAGGATATTGTTGGCGCCATCCTTTATCTTGCGAGCGACCACAGCAAACTCACGACCGGTCAGACTATTATGGTCGATGGCGGCACTGTATTTTTATGATTCAAAAGTAACGAGGAATATTGTAGATGAAGCTGGTAACTGCGATCGTGAAACCGTTTCGACTTGACGACGTACGCAATGCGCTAAGCGAAGTTGGTGTACAGGGTATGACCGTCAGCGAAGTAAAAGGCTTTGGCCGGCAACGCGGGCACACAGAACTTTATCGTGGGGCAGAATACGTTGTTGATTTCCTGCCAAAAGCGAAAATCGAAGTCGCAATTGCTGACGACCGGCTCGACGAGGTCATCGAAGCCATCGTTATGAGTGCAAAGACGGGAAAAGTCGGAGATGGAAAGATTTTCGTGAGCTCTTTGGAGCAGGTCTGGCGAATCAGGACAGGAGAAACAGGCGACAGCGCTCTTTAGTCAGCAGCGCTCTTTAAACAACTTTAGTGATCGTCAGCGCAATCACAAAGTGCGCCAGACAAATCCTTCACCCTGCCGCCGATACACGGCAAGCGCCTTGCCGTAGACATCGTCGTCGGCGACCAAGCCAAAATACCGTCCGTCCATGCTTCGTCCGCGATGATCACCGACGGCCAGCAGCATGCCCGAAGGAATAGGCAACGGTTCCAGATCCGGACCGCCGCCATCCTGAAGATTAAGACTGATCAATTTATTGCCAATTCTCTCGATGTTTTCAATACCGATGGAAACGGCATCGCCGTTAACGAACAGGCGACCGCTGCGAATTTCAATAACATCGCCGCCAATGCCGACAATCCTCTTGATGAGTCGAACACCATCCCGAGGCGAATCAAAAATCACGACGTCACCGCGCCCAACAGGCGAACCCGAGCCAA
>JBLHLN010000039.1:0-12022 GCA_047620565.1 Woeseiaceae bacterium | reverse complement strand
TTCAAATCCCGCGCGAACTTTGTATACATCGCTTTGGGCCGATAGCGGTTTGAAATATTTCCTTAACAGGAAGCGCATCACTCGCGCCCTTAAACTGATCATGAGTTGTACCGAATCCTTTATCCCGGCTGGATCGATTTTTCCTGCATGCGCTTGTTCAGTTTTGGAATCAGCCCCGGAAAAAATCGTTTTAAATAATGAATGCGCCGGGCCAGCTTGTCCGGAAATATATGCAAACGATCTCTCCTGATGCCCCTGATGATCGCCGTAACGACATCTGCAGGATCGCTCACCATGTCGTCCGGCACCGTTCGCCGTACCGCATATCCAAACTGTTCCGAATCGAGAATCGGCGTACGACTGAAACATGGGTAAACCGCGGACACCCTGACGTTGAATTCCTCGAGTTCAGCGGCTATCGACTCCGAAAAACCGTGCAAGCCAAACTTGGACGCACAATAAGCAGCAATGCCCGGCGATCCGATCCATCCGGCAAGTGACGCGATATTCACAATATGGCCACTGCGCCTGGCAATCATCTGCGGCATGAACAGCGTGCACAAGCGCATGGGCGCAAGCAGGTTAATTTGCATCAATGTTTCCCAGCGCTCTTGTGGCACGTGATCGAATCTTCCGGACACTGCGATGCCTGCATTATTCACCAGCACATCCGGCTGCAGGCCCAGTGCCTGGACGCCAGTGAGTAATTCTTCAGGCCCGTTTTGAAGCGAAAGATCTGCTGGAATTGCGCCACGTATCCGCGTGGCCTGTCCGCTGAACTCTGCTTGCAGAGTATGCAGCGCCCCCTCATCGCGATCGCTCACGATCAGGTCGCAGCCGGCCTGCAAGAACTGCGCTGTCATTTGCCGGCCGAAACCGCCGCTGGCGCCGGTAATCAGTACCAGCGCGTTATTGAGATTGGTCATGTAACTGGCTCACTCCATCGCAACACTGAACTTGCAAACACTTCGCGGTAGCATAGCAGCCTCCGCCGGTTACAGTGCCTGCATACCTGAGCGAGTTCGGTTGAAAGAAAAACACGATAAAGCGGATTCATCTACGGACCTGCCGGATATTCGCTGGCTTGTTCTCGGCGCGGCCGCGGGTTTGCTGGCGGCAGGTTACGGAATGTTGCGCCAGGACTCATCCGGCGGCGCGCTTCCCGAGAATGCGATTGCTCGCGTAAACGAAACAATCATCAGTCGCGAGAATTATCGGCGCAACCTCGCCCGCGTTCCTTCCAGGGATGGCGCGCCACCAACGACAGGAGAACAGGCCCGACTGATCGATGGCCTCGTCAATGAGGAACTGTTGTTGCAACGTGGCATTGAACTTGGCATGGCTGAAACCGACAGCACTGTGCGTACAGCAATTCTCGATTCGCTGGTCGCGTCGATTACAGCAGAAGCGGATGCGGCAAATCCGTCGGAACAAGCGCTTGAGCAACACTTGCGCGACAACGCCGAACGATTTAGCTATGTCGCCAGAATCTCGGTCGAAGGCTGGCAGGCCGACGACGAATCAAGCGCACAATCGTTTGCAAGCAGCTTGCGGGGCACGCCTGAAATGCCTTCAATCGACGCTATCGAAGCTATTTCCGAACTGCCGGCAGGGCTTATGCCGATTGAGACTCTGGGCGACCATCTGGGCCCTGGCATAGCCGCCGCGGCGGCCAATATGCCGGTTGAAAGTAGCGCAGTGTTTGCGCGCCGCGGGCGTTGGATCATTGTTCGCGTTACCAACACAGAATCGGCAGCGGTTACAGACCTGAGCTCGATCACTAACCAGGTGCTACTCCACTACCGACGCGAGCTTGCTGATGATCTTCTGAATACGTACATCAATGATTTGCGCAGTCGCGCCGACATAGAAGTAGCCCTGCCTTGAAGTGCATTATTTTGTCGCGCATCACGATTTGCGTTCTGCGCTTTTCGATCAGCATATTCCGCATTTCGATTTGCTTTTTGTGTTGGGCTGCCAGCGCCGGCGCCCATGAGCGCAGCGAAAGTTACTCGCACTGGTATTTTTCAGGATCTGGATCCGGATCTGGCTTAACAGCGACCGTCACAATTCCTCTTCGCGAAGTAATGCTGCTTTATCAGAATGGCGACAGCTCGATTCCGCCGCGACAACTATTCGGCCGGCACCTGGCGGAAAATACTGCGGTATACAACAATACCGCAGCATGCGATCAGCAGAGCATGAACATTTTGCAAGCCGCATCCGGTTTCGTTCGCGTTGAATTGCAGTTCGACTGTGCCGCTGGCACGCCGACGGGCATTCAATATCGCGCCCTTTTTGATATCGCGCCGGGGCACGTGCATTACGCAAAACTGCACCGCGACGGCAGTATGCTTGCCGAGGAACTGATCACGGATAGCAACGACTATTGGGACGTCAGCAATGTTGACGCTGATGCGTCAACGAATTCGTTCCCGGCATTTCTGATGATCGGAATAAAACACATCAGCAGCGGTGCTGATCACATTGCTTTTCTGATGGGGTTACTGCTGATCGCTGGCTCGCTTCGACGCAGTGTGATTGCAGTAACCGGTTTTACGCTTGGACACAGTACAAGTCTCGCGGCTGCCGTTTTTGGCTTTGTTCGTGCCGACGGTCAACTTGTCGAAGCCTTCATAGGACTTACCGTTGCGCTGGTCGCAGTTGAATATTTTCTCGTGCGCCGACGTGCGGCGATCGGCATCGCACTGGCGTGTACCGCTTTCGCCTGGTCTGTCGGTCTGGCAGCTTTGCTGATGGACGCAATACCCTTCCGTTCCCTATTTGCTTACCTGGGATTCGGCGTATTCGCCGCATGCTACTTGCTGGCTTCACGCGACGTCGCCGGAATATCAGGTACGCGCGCCACAACACTTTTGTTCATTGCCACGGCATGCTTCGGGCTGGTACACGGATTTGGTTTCGCCGGGTTCCTGATGGATACCGGGCTGCTTGGATCCGATCTGCTTATTCCGTTGCTGGGGTTCAATCTCGGCGTAGAAATCGGTCAGCTGATACTGGTGGCCGCAGTGTTATCGATTTTTGCAGTTATCCCTCGACAAGTGCCTCGAATCGCACCGCAGCTGCTTGCCGCGAGTCTCTGCGGGATCGGTGTTCTGTGGTTTATTGGTCGAACACTTTACTGAGATAATTACAATATAATCAAGAACTTATTTTTCGAGATATTGAAATTTCTCTTTAACTTCGCGCCAATCGTCGGCGTCGGCAGGGGCGTCCTTCATCTCGGTGATTACCGGCCAGTTCTGTGACAGCTCAACATTCAATTCGAGGAATTTTTGCTGGTCGTCCGGCAACTCGTCCTCCGAGAAAATTGCTTCCACCGGGCATTCGGGCTCGCAAAGTGTGCAATCGATGCACTCATCAGGATCAATGACCAACATGTTCGGGCCCTCATGGAAACAATCCACGGGACAGACTTCGACGCAGTCCGTCAATTTGCACTTAATGCAGCTCTCGGTAACGACAAAGGTCATGCGGGAAAATCCTAACTGAGCAATGGGGGCGTAACGCTATGACAAGTACCTTCGAGGATCAAGCCCAACCGTCGCGTTTAGTCGAATTTAGTGGTGGAATTCGCCACAATGTGCGACCGCAGAGCTGTACTCTTCCGACCCTGATAAAGGACCAAATATGAGCCCCGTAAGTCTGGATCGCCGCGATGGAATCGCGCTTGTTTGTGTCGACAATCCACCTGTCAATGCCCTGTCCACTGCTGTCCGTGCAGGTCTGGATCGCGCAATCCGGGAAGCTGACGCCGACGCTGACATACGCGCGATTGTTATTTTTTGCAAAGGGCGAACTTTCATTGCCGGAGCAGACATTCGTGAATTTAACAAGCCCATGCAGGAGCCGTTCCTGCCGGATGTGGTAGCACGCATTGAGGCGTGCGAGAAACCTGTTATCGCTGCCATTCATGGCACCGCACTGGGCGGTGGCCTCGAAGTTGCACTGGGTTGTCACTACCGCATTGCCTTACAGACCGCCGCCGTCGGCCTGCCGGAAGTAAAACTCGGGCTGTTACCCGGCGCAAGCGGCACGCAGAGACTAACCCGCCTGATTGGTGCGCCGGCTGCGCTCGACATGATGCTGTCCGGAAACCCGTTACCGGTCGGTAAAGCGCGGCAGACAGGACTCATTGACGAGTTGACCGATACTGACGAGTTGCGAGAGGCCGCGATTGATTATGCGAATCTGGTCGTCGAAAAAGGGCCACGCCGAATCAGCGAGATGCAGGTTTCGCCAATAGAACCGGACCTGTTTGAAAAAACCCGCTCCACCATTGCGAAAAAATCTCGCGGGTTGTTCGCGCCGGAGCAGATCATCCGTTGCGTCGAAGCGGCGACAGAGCTGAGTTTCGCCGAAGGCTGCGAAAAGGAACGAGACCTGTTTTTCAAATGTAAGGAATCGCCACAATCTGAAGGACTCATTCACTCCTTTTTTGCACACAGGGCAATCAACAAGATTCCCGGGATAAACAAGGAGACCAGCACGCGCCCAATATCCAGCGTCGCAGTACTCGGTGCCGGGACCATGGGCGCGGGTATCGCCTATAACTGCCTTACGGCCGGATACGCGGTCTACTTGCTGGACAACGACGACGAAGGTCTCGATCGTGGCCGGCAAACCATAAATTCCTTGTTCGAAGGTGGTGTAGCACGCGGCAAATTGACGCGGGAAGCGATGCAGGGCTGCCTGTCGCGATTCAGTACGGGCACAGAGTACGCTGCGCTCGCCGATGTTGACCTGGTTATTGAAGCCGTATTCGAGAATATGGCCGTCAAGAAGGAAGTATTCGCTAATCTCGATAGCGTTTGTCGCGATGGTGCAATACTGGCAACCAACACATCCACCCTCGACGTCGACGAAATCGCAGCAGCGACCAAACGGCCGCAAGACGTTATTGGCCTGCATTTCTTTAGCCCGGCGCACATCATGCGACTCCTGGAAGTGGTGCGCGGCGCGAAAACTTCAACGGAAGTATTGGCAACGACGCTGCAACTCGCAAAAAAATTGCGTAAGACCAGTGTTGTTGTAGGCAATTGCTATGGCTTCGTCGGCAACCGGATGCTTTACAGCTATGGTCGCGAAAATCAGTTCCTGCTGCTCGAGGGCGCGGCACCGGAGCATATCGATAAAGTCCTGTATGACTGGGGCATGGCGATGGGACCCAATGCAGTGGGTGATCTTGCCGGGCTGGATGTTGGCTACAAGACTCGCGAAGGACGGGCGGATCTGCCGGCCGACCCACGCTTTTATCGAATTGCCAACCTGCTGGTCGAGCAAGGTCGCTTTGGGCAAAAAACCGGCAAGGGCACCTACCTTTACGAGGAGGGTTCGCGTACACCGCTGCCGGATCCGGAAGTTCAGGCGCTGATTGAAAGCGAATCGGCAAGGCTCGGCATCGAGAGGCGCAAGATCAGTGCGGATGAAATTATCGAGCGCTGCATTTTTGGGCTGATTACGGAAGGCGCAAGAATTTTGCAGGACGGCATGGCGCTGCGCGCCAGTGATATTGACGTCATTTGGATAAACGGATACGGATTTCCTGCGCATCGGGGAGGGCCGATGCACTTCGCCGACGTCACCGGACTCGACAAGGTTTATGAGAAGGTTTGCGAGTATTGCGACAAATTTGGTGCAGAATTTTGGCAACCACCCAAACTCTTGCAAGATCTTGCCGAGGCCGGCAGTACATTCGCGGAGTTTGATAAATCCAGGGCCTGATCTTACGAAAGCATACTAATTGTTCAGCTTCCAACGACCTCGCGACATGGTCGCGCGACACTCTTCTTCCAGCCGAATCAGGTGGGCAAGCAGCGAATGTTCGGCCAGTTCGTGAAGTTTCTCGTCAACATCTTTGTAGACCTCGGCCACCAATTCACGCGAGGTCGAATTTGGCGCGCCTTTAAGCGCCGCGACCACTTTTGATTCGCGTTCCAGGCGATGTTTTATGTGCCATTCAATCACCTCGTAGGGATCATCAATTAGCGCACCGTGCCCGGGAGCTATCGCCGAAATCTGAATATCGCGGAGCCGCTCCAGCGACCTGATGTAGTCACCCATGTTGCCATCCGGCGGGTCGATCACCACGGTTGATCCATTGATGATGTGATCACCAGTAAAAAGCCAGTTCAGACCGGTGTGCAAATAACACAGGTGATTTGAGGCGTGGCCCGGCGTTTCCACGATCTGCAGGCTGAAATCGGCCGCTTCAAACACGTCGCCGTCCTGAGGAATACGTCCCGGCTTGAAAGTCTGGTCCTGGTGTCGTCCGTGCGGCACCGGATGGCCGAGCAATTCCGCCCCGGTTGCTGCGGCAAGTTTAGCGGCCGCTGGCGAATGGTCCGGGTGAGTGTGGGTGACGAGTATCCATGCGATGCGCGCGCCTGCCGTTTCCTGAATACGCTCAATATGCAGGTCTATGGCCGGCCCTGGATCGATAACACCGATCTCGTCATGACCCAACAGGTAGGTGTTGGTCCCTGGCCCGGTCATCATTGACGGATTTGGCGCAACCAGCCGCCGAACCCCGGTAGCCAATTCCTGGATTACGCCAGCTTCGAATTCACTGCTCATGATTGTCCTGGTCGCAACTTCAATCGTTTTCCGGTGCTTCCGGACTGCCTGTTTCGACAAACAGTTTGAGGCGTTGCATTGCTTCAATGAGTACACCATCGACCGCCGCTGCTATCGTATCCAGACCGCCCGGCATGTAACCGCCAACGGCGTATTGCAAAGTGACCGCAGTTACACCATCGACCTCATCGAATTCCCACGTCATGTTGCCGGTAACACCCATCAATCCAAGGGGCCCGAGGCCACCGGTCAGCCGCAGCATGACGCCCGGATTAACAAATGTGACGGCCATATGAACGAGGCCTGTGCCCTGTCCAAGCGTTTCGCAAAAGCAACCCGGTAAGCTTGCATCGATGTACAAATTGGCCGCGTTGCCGGAGACAGTATGATCACTGCTCCACCATTCACCGATGTTGGCAACGGAGGCGACATAAACTGCCAGCCTGTCGGCAGCAACCGTCGTTTCACTTCGCACGGTGAAGCCGTTGCTGTCCGCATCGATAACTTCACCGCGGACGTTCGTAGCCACAGTCGTCATACAAAAAAGAACAACGGCAGTTGTAATTATTCGACTCGACATCATCTACACCCGTGGTCCGTAGATAGTTTACAGACGCCAAAGGGTAGCAGACCGACAGCCGGGATATACTGAGAGTTTTAGTGCTAGAAGAATTGCAGGGGCAGGATACTCTCCAGCAGAAAAAGTGCGCCGAACAGCGCAACACTGAAGTAGCATCTTCTGACAGTTTTCATGTATCGCTCCGAAATCGTTTAGCTCCCGCGTATTGTCGGCGCACCACGCTGAACAGCAACTGAATGATAATGGTGCGATACACATATTATTGATTTTTAAGGTTTATTTTGACTGAAAGCACAGAATCAGTGAATGAAAATGATGCCGGGAGCCTGGAGAATTTCATTCGCAGCTACCCGAAACTAACAATCCTGAGCGGTGCAGGTTGCAGCACCGCCTCAGGTATTCCTGATTACCGGGACGACCAGGGTAACTGGAAGCACCGTCAACCCATGCAGTTCTCAGATTTTGTTGGCAATACGACTAATCGGCAACGCTACTGGGCACAGAGCTTTTCCGGCTGGCAAAGAATTTCCAATGCAAAGCCAAATGCGGCGCACGTGGCGATCGCGAAACTTGAGGAACTGGGGCATGTGAATTGCGTGATTACACAAAACGTCGACAACCTGCACCGTGAAGCAGGCAGCAGGAATGTGATCGACCTGCATGGTGTTTTGCACCGCGTCCGCTGCCTTGATTGCGACCTTGACCGATGTCGGCGCGAGTTTCAGGGCGCGCTGCGCGAGTCGAATCCCAACTGGAGCGCGCAAATCGCATCTATCGCGCCTGATGGCGATGCATCGCTGACAACGAAGGATTTTTCATCGTTTGTTGTGCCAGGCTGCATTGCCTGTGGGGGTGTGCTCAAGCCGGATGTCGTTTTTTTCGGCGAATCCGTTTCGGCACAAAAGATATCGTCCGCAAGAGAACATTTGCACCAATCCGATGCATTATTGGTCGTTGGATCTTCACTGATGGTTTTCTCTGGTTATCGATTTGCGCGAGACGCAAGCGAGGCAGAAATTCCGATCCTGATTCTCAACCGCGGCACAACGCGAGCAGACGACCTGGCAACATTGAAGTTGTCGGGCGACTGCGTTGAAGTGCTGTCCGCGGGCGCCACACGCCTCGCTGCCTGAAGACAGGAGTACTCACTATTATTCCGCAGGACTGGCAAATCGCGTACGAAAGTGAGTCACGTCAGGCATGTTCTGATCGGGCGCTGGTGTTGCATTCGCTCAGTATTCCCTACGAGATTGTCAGCGTTGAAAAGCGCTGCCTGCTGGTTGTTCCGGAACAAGCAATCGAGAAGGCGAAGTACGAGCTATGGCAATACGACACGGAAAACATCAAACCGAAAATCGTTAGTCCATCAATCAAGGTGAAATATCAGAACGGCATTTCAGGGGTCACGGCATATGTGTTCACCATTTGCCTTGTCGCGTGGCTGGCTGGCGAAGCGACCTTTGACGCGGATTGGTTCGCAGCCGGACGAATTGATGGTTCGCTGATTCGGGACGGCGAATGGTGGCGATCGATCACGGCGCTGACTTTGCATTCCGGACTGCGCCACCTCGTCGGCAACATCGGTTTTGGCGTCTTGTTCGGGCTGCTGGCCGGCAGCCTTGCCGGCTCCGGCGTCGCCTGGCTCACGATTCTGCTCGCCGGCGCCACCGGCAATCTGCTGAACACAGTGCTGCTGGATTCGACCCACCGTTCTATCGGCGCATCGACCGCGGTATTTGCGGCACTTGGCCTGGTCGCTGGATTCTCCTGGCGCGCCAGACTTATGTCGCAGGAGCGCTGGCCCTACCGCTTCGGTCCAATCGTCGGCGGTATTGCCCTGCTTGCCTACACAGGGACCGGCGATGAGAATACTGATATCGGCGCCCATTTGTCCGGCTTCGTTTGCGGTTTTGGTGGCGGCATGTTGCTGACATTCATTGTCGACTATTTGCCAGAACGACGAATTCAGCTTGGCGCCGGCATTGCCGCTATTATGCTGGTCACACTAGCGTGGATTGTGCAGCTCGGGGTCTCGGCCTGAGGGGCGATGAGACGGTAGAATTTTTGTAACGATTCGAAACGGCGCAAATCAATCTTGAAAAAGTTCCTGCTGCTACTGCTGATACTGGCCATCGTCGCGACGATAGTGCTGCGAGTTCGCTACGGCGGAGGCGCACCCTATCCCGACCTGAGCACGACACCCCTCCTCGCCGAATCTCGGCTTGAGGTGGTTTTGCAATATCCCGAGCCAATCGGAAATGTGGCTGTTAGCGGCGACGGACGTATTTTTTTCACGATCCATCCGGAATCCAGGCCACGTGGCAACAAACTTCTTGAGTGGGTTGACGGCGCAGCCACACCATATCCGAATGGCGCGGCACAGCCGCGCCTGTTCAATACCGTGCTCGGTGTCGTTATCGATCGCCAAAATCGCTTGTGGACGATTGACCATGGCAATCACGGCTTCGGTGAAGCACGGCTGATTGCTATCGATCTCGAAAGTGGCGAGGTTCTGCACGATCACAAGTTGCAAAAGAAAACTGCACCTGCAGGGTCGCTTTTACAGGATTTGCAGGTTAGCGCCGATGGCAATACAGTATTTATTGCAGACGCGAGCCTGTGGCTAAAAAAGCCGGCGATTATTGTTTACGACGTCGCGACGGGCGACGCCCGACGGGTACTGGAAGCGCACGCGTCCGTTTCAGCGCAAAACTATGTTGTGCGAACACCGAACCGGCAAATGTCGTTCCTTGGTGGCCTGGTCGACCTGAAAACCGGCGTTGACGGTATCGCGATCGACGCAGCCGGCGAATGGCTTTATTACGGCGCAATAAATCACAGCGGTCTCTACAGGATTCGCGTAAACAACCTGCGTAATACGACACTGCCGTTACGGCAGCTCGAAGACCTGGTTGAGCGCTACAGTGACAAACCACTTAGTGATGGGCTGAGCACCGATCTCGCCGGCAACATATACATTACCGACGTGGAACACGGATCGGTGTCAATTGTCGACAAGCAGAAATCTCTGGCAACCTTGATTCGCTCGCCGCGCATCCGTTGGGCTGACGGACTGTCGTTCGGCCCGGACGGCTGGCTGTACCTGGCCGACAGCGCGATTCCGGAGCAAATTCTGCAGACGTCCGAACATATCGCATCCCAGGGCCCGTACTATATCTATCGTTTTCGACCGGGCGCCGCGGGCATTCCGGGCCAATAGCATTTCCCTGGCCATTTACTAAACCGACACAAGGAATATACGCATGCAGGTCCTGGTCCTGTACGCCACGGTTGTTTTGATCTGGGGATCGACCTGGGCGGCAATCCCGTACCAGTTGGGCGTCGTCGCGGAGGAGCTCTCGGTGTCATACCGCTTCGGTCTCGGCTCCCTGATCCTCTTTGTTTACGCGGTAATCTCCGGCAGGCAATTACGCATTCCGCGAAAAATTTATCCGTTTGTCCTGATCATGGGCGCCATGATGTTCTCGGCCGGATACTTGTTTATCTACTACGGCACGGCCTATATCACGTCGGGACTTGTCGCCGTCGTCTTCAGCTTCATTGTGGTTAGCAACGCCTTTTACGAGCGCATTTTCTTTTCGACACGAATAGAGTCGCGCATGTTACTTGCCACCGCACTGGGAGTCGCCGGCATGGCGCTAATGTTCTGGCCCGAGGTGTCTGCGTTTTCGTTCCAGGACGAAACGATTACCGGCGTCCTGCTGATTCTGACAAGCGTATTATTAGGCTCATTCGGCACTATGGCAGCGATAGTTTGTACCCGGCAACAGCTACCGGTTGTCACGGTTAATGCACATGCAATGGCGTGGGGTTCGCTAACCTCGTTCACGGTAGCGATGATTCTTGGTCGACCGATCAATTTTTCATTCGAACCTTCGTACCTTATCTCACTCGCTTATCTTTCGATTTTTGGCTCGGCGGTCGCGTTCGGCTGTTTCCTCGCATTGCTGCGACTGATTGGATCTGCACGGGCGGCTTATACTTCGGTATTATTCCCAATCGTCGCGCTGCTGATTTCGACTCTCTTCGAAGACTATCGGTGGTCCGTCCCTGCATTTGCCGGCATTGCCCTGATCGTCAGCGGAAACTGGCTGGCGCTCACCAAAACAGGAAAAAAGCATGAATGAAACGCAACTCGCAAATTTTGCCGGCATAGACTGGGCTACGGTGTGGCAACAAGTGCAATCAGCCGGACTTGATTTCGGCTTTAAGGCAATCATTGCCATATTGATTTTTTACGTCGGGCGGATTATTGCGGGACTGGTCTCGCGCGCTATGCACAAGCTTATGCAGGCGCAGGAAGTCGACAAAATTCTCGAGACGTTTGTTTGCAATCTTGCCTACTGGGCCTTGATGACGTTTGTCATTATCGCGGCGATCAGCCAGATTGGCATTCAAACAACGTCGTTAATTGCAGTCATGGGTGCTGCCGGACTCGCCGTTGGCCTGGCGCTGCAGGGGTCACTGGCAAATTTTGCCGCCGGTGTTTTGATTGTCTTGTTTCGCCCTTACCGGGTCGGCGACTGGGTTGAAGCAGCGGGAATATCTGGCGCCGTTGTACAGGTGCAGATTTTAACCACCATGCTGAAGACCGGTGACAACAAGTCGATTATTGTCCCCAATGGACAGGTCATGAGCAGCATCATCACCAACTACTCGGCGAACGCAACGCGACGCGTTGACCTGACAATTGGTGTCGCATACAACGACGATCTGGACAAGGTACGCAGCACTATTCAGTCATTGATTGATGCTGACGATCGTATTCTCGATGATCCAGAGTGCCTGATTGCAGTTGCTGAGCTTGCGGACAGCAGTGTCAAT
>JBLHLN010000038.1:0-12033 GCA_047620565.1 Woeseiaceae bacterium | reverse complement strand
CGACACCTACGCCAGGTATAAGAAGTGGTGCGACGAATATTTTTACCTGCAACATCGTAATGAAACCCGTGGTGTCGGTGGATTGTTTTTTGATGATCTGAATGACATGGGTTTCGAACGATCGTTTGAATTTACCCGCGCTATTGGTGACCAGTTTCTGCCTGCCTATTTGCCTGTTGTCAGGAAACGGCAGGCTCACAAGTACGGCGACAGGCAGCGTGAGTTTCAGCTGTACCGCCGCGGGCGCTATGTTGAATTTAATCTGATCTACGATCGTGGCACCCTTTTCGGACTGCAATCCGGCGGCAGGACGGAATCCATTCTCATGTCACTGCCACCGCGCGTTCGCTGGGAATATGACTGGCATCCTGAACCAGGCTCGCCTGAAGCAGATCTGTACGATAACTATCTGCATGCGAGGGATTGGCTGACCAAATAACGGGGATAATCATGACGGATACTTCGCTCGACCAGTTCGCCGCGTATGCCGAGATACTCGGTACATTAACAATTATTACCGGCGTAATTTTTGGTTGGTTTCAAATTCGCATGTATCGAACGCTGCAGCGCGACAGAATTGCAATTAACCTGATGCAGACCTTTTACAACCCGGAACTGGCCCGGGCAGTCACATTGTTGCAGACGGTGCCGGACGACATTTCTGCAAGAGACCTGCAGGCCGGGGGACCGGAATTCGAGGAGGCCGCAGTCATTGTTACCACCAGCTTCGAAACTATGGGCTTGCTGGTGTACAAACGAATCGCAGATTTCGAACTCGTGATGGAACTGGTCAGCGGAATGGTAGAATCGATGCATCGCAAGCTCGGGCCATGGGTCGAATCGAAGCGCGAGCAACAGCACCACCCTGCATGGGCAGAGTGGTTCGAGTGGCTGGCCGTGCATGCCGCCAAACATAATGCGGAAAAGCCGCCCGCATACAGCAACGTTGGGGACTGGCGGCCCTAGATACAGCTAAAGGCACGGCAATGCTGCTGGTCGCAAAGAACTCTATGTGATAACTTCCTTTTAAAACCGGGTGTTACATCGGTTTCTTTAGTTAAATTCGACGGGTAGGTACTGAGAGGACCGCGCCCGCTGTCGTGCAACCGTTCCCTCTGGCGCGGAAATGGTATTTCTGTGACGCTATTCAGGCTGACAATTCTGTGTGCGATTCTTGTAGCTGGCGCTGCCGCAGCCGACTATGAGACGCGCCTCCGTGAGGGCGGCCCCGCGACCAGCGTGCGTCTCGCCGGCAACGAGCCTGAGACCAACAGCAGCAAGGTATACATTGTGCAGCTCAGGACTCCGTCGGCGGCAACAATGCATGCCCGTATGGCACCGGCAACTCCCGGCAAGTTTATGCCGGGTACGCTCGTTAGAAGCGGCGGACTGAACAAAGACAGCGCCCTGATTCAAAGCCATGTTCAGCTAATCGAAGCTGAGCAGACCAAAGTCATTAGCAACGTCGGTTCCGACATCGAACCTATCTACAGCTATCGGTACAGCCTGAATGGTTTTGCTGCGCGCATGACGCCGCTGCAGGCAAACAAGATCGGGCACATGCCGGAAGTACTGCATGTATGGGAAGACGAAGTAAGACCATTGACCACCAACTTCAGTGCTGACTTTCTTGGCCTTTTTGATCCTGAAACGGGGTTGCGTGGTACGCCTGGCCTGGACGGTGACGGTGTCATTATCGGCGTAATCGACAGCGGTATCTCGCCGGGACACCCTGCGATGACAGACACCCGCGAAGCCGACCGGCCACGCTTGTGTCAGGGCGCGTGGGCGGAAGCATCGTTTCTCGGCATTTGGTTGTGTAGCTACTATGACGACCAGGAGGACGTGAAGATCTTCGACTCCATACCCGAAGGATGGAACGGGATATGTGAGACCGGACCGCAATTTCTGGAAACAGACTGCAACAACAAACTCATCGGGGCGCGTTTTTTTGTTGAGGGTGCGCGCGCGACCGGGCCCATTGATGGAGGGGAGGTTTTCTCGCCGAGAGATGTCGATGGCCACGGCACTCACACTGCCACGACCGCCGCCGGCAACCGGGTTAAAGCCTCAATTTTCGGCACCTTCCTCGGCAGGGTAGAAGGCATTGCGCCCAAAGCCCGTGTCGCGGTTTACAAAGCCTGCTGGTTACGCCCAGGCGCCACCCGCTCCAGCTGCAACACCTCCGACCTGGCAAACGCGATCGACATGGCGGTCGCCGATGGTGTCGATGTCATAAATTACTCCGTCGGCAGCTCGCTATTCACGGTTACCGCGCCCGATGACATCGCACTCCTGGCTGCAGCGAAAGCCGGCGTTCTTGCGGTGGTGGCGGTCGGCAACGAAGGGCCCAATTTCGACACCATTACATCACCGGCAAGCAACCCGGCGGTGATTACTGCCGCGGCCTCAAGCCGCGAAGGAGAGCATTCGCTCGAAGCGATGCAGGTTAGCTCGCCACCCGCAGTCGCCGGCAAATATGCTGTCAGGGAAGCCGCATTCACACCGGCGCTCAGCGAGCGCGACCCACTGGAAGCGCAACTGGTTCTTGTTGATGATGAGGACGACACACTGCCGGACGGAACCGGTGGCGCAACTTTCGATGCGTGTCAGCCAATCGCAAACAGCAGCGACGTGTCAGGAAAAATCGCCTATATCCAGCGCGGCGGTTGCGATTTTGACGTAAAGATTTCACACGCAGATGATGCCGGTGCAGTTGCTGCGGTCGTATTCAATATTTCCGGCGACCCTATAGTAATGACTGGCGTGTCCGGCCTGTCGGATATTCCTGCACTCATGGTTGGCGCCGCTGATGGCAATCTTATTCTTGATGAAATCAATGCCGACCAGACGATCAGCATCGTGCTCGACAAGAGCTTTTTTCTCACCGTCGCCGACACCGGCAATGTCATGGCATCTTTCTCGTCACGCGGTCCGGGGGTGGTCCCGGATATATTGAAACCTGACCTGACCGCGCCGGGCATAAATATTCTCGCGGGTAGCTCGCCGGAGCTGGCTAATGGCGTGTCGGGTGAAAGTTTTGCGTTCCTGAGCGGCTCCTCGATGTCAGCGCCGCATATCTCCGGTGTTGCTGCATTGCTGAAGCAGTCGCATCCTGCCTGGACACCGGCAGCCATTAAGTCCGCGCTAATGACGACTGCATATCAAAACGTGACACACTCAGATGGTGAGTCCGATGCGATCCCGTTTGATTTTGGCAGCGGACACATCGACCCTAATAAGGCGAATGACCCGGGCCTGGTTTACGATATTTCGAACGACGAATACGACGCGTTTTCCTGTGCTGCAGTATCGCCGGATATTTCTCAGACCCGCTGCGACGAACTGACTGCGAACGGATTCTCTTTCGAACCTTCTGACATGAATCAGCCGTCGATTTCTGTTTCGCAATTGACCAGCACGCGCACAATATCCCGACGCGTCACCAATGTCACAGATGCCTCGGAAACCTACACCGCCGAAATCGTTCAGCCGCCCGGGATAAACGTCCGGGTAACACCCACCAACCTCACTGTGGCTGCCGGCCAGTCGGCCAGTTTCGATGTCACGCTAACCTACGAGAGTGGCCCGCTCGACTTTTACAGATTCGGTAGTCTGAGCTGGGTAAGTAACGAGCATGCCGTACGCAGCGTAATTTCGGTGCGCCCACAGTCGATCACCGCACCTACCGACCTCATTACTTTTGGTGGCAGCGGCAGCATCACGTTTCCGGTCGATTTCGGCTATACCGGCAGCTACTCCCCTGGCGTTCATGGCCTCAACCTGCCGCTGGTACTTGACGGTTTTGTCGACGAGGACCCCGACAAGAACTTTACATTCCGAACGACGAACGGAGTCACCGCGCATATTATTGACGTACCGGCCGACCAGCTCTTCGTGCGCTTTTCGCTTTTCGATGCACTAACTGACGGTGACGACGATCTCGATATGTACGTTTACTATTGCCCGGATGGCGTCAACTGCTCCAAGATCGGCGAGAGCGGTGAGGCAACGTCAACTGAAGTCGTGGACGTGCTGCTGCCTGGCGAGGGTACCTATGCTGTATTCGTCCATGGATTCGAGACTGACAATGTCTCGGGCGGGCCGGGCTCTTTCTATACCCTGCTCGGCTGGTCATTCGGCATATTCGACGACCAGGGCAATATGACAGCGAACGGCCCTGCCACTGTGCTCGCCGGCACAACTGAAGACGTTACAGTGAACTGGAATGGCCTCTCACCAGGCACCATTTACCTCGGCGGAATTTCTCACAACACACCAGACGGCCTGGTTTCGTTGACGGTTATCAGCGTCGAAAACTGATCGTCAGTTATTGCCCGTCAAACAGCCAACGCATACCCTGGCGAAACGATGCCGGTGGCGCGGACATGTGAGTATGCCCTTCCAGGTTGACTGCTCGAAAGTCCCACGGCTTATTCTGCACGGAAGACCAGTAAGCAATCCATTCTTGTGCGGGCTCCCGGAATTGCGGGTCATCCAGCGTGCCGCTGCCGACGAACAGTCGTGAGCGTGCCATAGCAGGCTTCGCTTCGCTGTGTTGTTGCAGAAAGTATTGCAGGTTGCGGTGCAATGCCGGGTTGCTTGCTATGTGTCCCCAGAACAAATCAGGTTTCGTCAGCGCGGTGTACAAGACGAACTGGCCGCCAATGGACTGGCCAACCACTGCAGACTCGACATGATGGTAACGACTGTCTCCCAGGCCCTGCAAAAAGCCGGTATCGGCGGCCTGGGACGCCTGTGGGAGGAACAACGCACAGGAAAACGCCAGCAAGGAAATTATCTTCATCATCATGGTATTGGTCATCAGCCGTCTGGATTTGTTCCTCTAATCGTTTGCCAGCAAAATCGCAGAAGCCATATACTGGGACAAGCGGACCGCACTAATTTGTCACGTTGATTTTTACTCAACCCAGGGACCATCATGTCGAATAACAAAATGTCGGGCGTACTGTGCCCGGTTATAACTCCATTCACGGACGATCTCGAGCCTGATGCCGAGCGCCTGATTCATCAATGCCAGTGGTTGCTGTCGCAGAATGTCGGGCTCGCCGTATTTGGTACCAACAGTGAGGCGAACTCCCTCTCCGTCGATGAAAAAATACTGTTACTGGACAGGTTGGTCGATGCCGGTATTGACACGACGAGAATGATGCCGGGCACAGGATGTTGCGCGCTGTCGGACTCGGTGCGTTTGACCGCCCATGCCGTAGAGTTGGGTTGTGCCGGCACTCTGATGCTGCCACCTTTCTACTACAAGGGCGTCAGCGATGATGGCTTATATGCGAGTTTTTCCGAAGTCATCGAGCGCGTCGGAAACTCATCTTTGCGAATTTACCTCTATCATATTCCGCCAGTATCCAACGTTGGGATTTCGCTTGATCTTATCGAGCGACTCGTCAAAACCTATCCGGATATCGTGGTCGGCATCAAGGACAGTTCGGGCGACTGGGACAACACCAGCGCGATGCTGGACAGGCGCTGGGATGATTTTCGGGTTTTCGCCGGAAGTGAGAGCTTCCTGCTCGCGAATATGCGTGGTGGTGGATCCGGATGTATTTCCGCGACAGCGAATATCAATCCGGCAGCAATTGATAACCTTTATCAGAACTGGCAAGCAGAAAACGCAGATACCTTGCAACAGGAGCTCAACGTGATTCGCGAAACGGCGATGGCCTTTCCAATGATCCCGGCCCTCAAGGCGACCGTTGCTCACCATGCAAAAGACGATCATTGGCGAACGGTACGTCCGCCACTGATTTCGCTGGCAGATGATCAGTGTGACGCGTTGATTGCTTCGCTAGCAGCAGAGCAGTTCAGCATGCCAGGTTTGTGACTTAACTGACCCAGCCTTTTTTCTTTACATCCATTGAATACCAAACAAGGTATACGCTGACAACAACAACACCTATGGGCATTATCATTCCACCGGGCCCGTATACTTCCATAGAGTTAGACATAAAAAACGAGTGGAACATCTGTACGATCACGCCAGCGAGTGAGGCAATCAGCACCGGGGTTGCAAGCGCTTTTCTTAGTAACAGCAACAGGCAGCCAAGTGCACCACCATTTACGGCAATAGCAAACGCCGCCGTTGCCCAGGAAGGCACTGTTTCATACAGAAGTCGTTGCGCTTCCGGCAACGCGTTCAGCACCTCTTCTGTCATGGTGACCTGACCTACGTAGGCCATAACGCCCAGCAGATTCCAGAGCAGTGCAAAACCGCCAATTAAGTAAAAGGAACGAGGAGGATTGGTATCGAATTCTTCTGCCATGTTGAGCCCCTTTTATGAGTATTGTGAGTGGGGGTATTTGCAAGATAGTTTCTGACAAAAGTCCTAGTAAATCAAGCATTTATTGAACACCAAGACCCTATCGCCGGTGCTCTTTGGCGAGGTCCTTGCAGACTTTGTGACGAAAACAGCCCAGCACATGATCGTTTACAAGTCCGGTGGCCTGCATGTGCGCATACATGATCGTGCTACCAACAAACTTGAAGCCACGTTTCTTCAGGTCCTTGCTCATCGCGTCCGACTCGGCAGAAGTTGCCGGAATGTCAGCGTCTTTTTTAAATTTTTTTTGTTTCGGCTCGCCGTCGACGAACTGCCATATGTAGTTACAAAAGCCATCGTACTCTTCCTGCACTTTCAGAAATGCCCTGGCATTTGTCACAGCCGAATTGACCTTTAGTTTGTTCCTGACGATGCCCGGGTCCAGCAAGATTTTTTCGACGCGCTTGCTGGTAAATCTTGCGACTTTGTTTACATCAAAATCCGCGAAGTTTTTTCGGTAACCGTCCCTCTTATTAAGAATGGTGGACCAGCTCAGACCGGCCTGCGCGCCTTCGAGTATCAGAAACTCAAACTGTGTCTGATCATCCCAGGCCGGAACACCCCACTCTTTATCGTGGTATTCGATGTAGGCAAGGCTGGTATCGCCCGCCCAGGCACAACGCTTTATTTTCTTGCTCATAATCTTCGAAAGTCTGTTCAGGGAAGGTCGATACTAGCAATGCGTTTCTGTCGCCGCATCAGTTGATTCTCGGCATTAGGCGCTCATTTGATCTGTGGCGTATCGCCCGCTGGGGCGGGCTCCTGCGGTGCCGCCCGGCGCTGCACAAAAAAGGCCCGCATTTCTGCGGGCCTCATTTTTTCATGCAAAAGCAGGGAGCTTAAGACGTTTTGTCACCGCCACATTTGCCTTCGCCGCACTTGCCTTCGGCTTCTTCCTTATCGCCGCCACAAGATCCTTCAGCGTCTTTCTCGCCTTCCTTGTCGCCACCACAGGAACCTTCAGCTTCTTTATCACCGCCACAAGAACCTTCGGCTTCTTTATCACCACCGCAAGAACCCTCGGCTTCTTTGTCGCCTTCCTTGTCGCCGCCACAGGAACCCTCGGCTTCTTTATCACCACCACAGGAACCTTCGGCTTCTTTGTCGCCTTCCTTGTCGCCGCCACAGGAACCTTCGGCTTCTTTATCACCGCCACAGGAACCTTCGGCTTCTTTATCGCCACCACAGGAACCTTCAGCTTCTTTGTCGCCTTCCTTGTCGCCGCCACAGGAACCTTCGGCCTCTTTATCGCCGCCACAGGAACCCTCGGCATCTTTGCCTTCAGCTTCCTTGTCGCCGCCACATTTGCCTTCGCCGCAGCTACCTTCTGCGTTTTTCTCTTCCTTTGCGCCACCACAAGAGCCTTCAGCAGCACCAAGCAGATAACCTGCGCTTAGCGTGTTCATGGCAAACGGGCTTACACCGGAATCAGCGCTAGCAGTGCCAGTTACGGCAAAAGTACCTGCCAATGCTGCACCAACAGCAATTGCTACAGGTTTTGCTATTTGCTTCTCAGACATTTCTATCTCCTACCTTCGATATGACATGCCCGTCAGGGCATTGGGTTATTGCCCGTTCCCCCGGGCATATTCGGTCAATATTGCGGCTAAATACTCCACTCCACTGAATTCACTACTCTCTCTTTAATTTCTTCCAAATCAAAACCGCGTTCGCCGATGATCGCAATGCTGCCATCGCCAACGGGTAATATGACGCCGTCAATGCCCTTTCCATTTAACGGCAACGGCATGCTGACCATTTCCTCGGGCATCAACAGCAAGGTAACCGGGCCGTTCCTACCCTGGATTACCAGGTGAGGAATGCGTCTGCCATTGATAATGCAACTTTGCGCATAGCTAACGAGACCAATATCGCTGTGCATCGTTCCCCCGGACTGATCCAGCACGCCGGCAAGGCGGTCCTCGCGCACCGCAACATCAGTCACCTGCACGGCGCGTGGCTCATGGTCCACGTGCGCCAGGACCTGTTCGGTCAGCTGCTGGTCGCTGATGCCATTGTCTGGCAGCAAACGTCCGCCAACGATGGCAACGAGCGCGAAGCCGGCAGCAATACCAATCCAGACAGGCATTGAGAACGTCGGTTTGCGACGATCTGCCAGGCTAACCACCTTTTCGTCGCCAACAGGCGTCAGCTCCGGCATCTGCAACTCCGGCACGTCGATCGCCAGCGCCTGCGCAATGCTTTGGTTCAGCGCCTGCATTTCTGCGCGGAATTCTGCACATGACGCGCAAGCCGCAACGTGTCCGGCGTCATCTGTGAACGACGGATCTGCTGCTACTGCCTCTTTGTATGTTTCACAATTCATAATTTTTCCGGAGGTGCTCATTCTGCCGCCTCCTTGTCCACTTCATCCTTTAGCTTGATGCGCGCCCGGTGCAATCTTGTCAGTACAGCTCCCGGCTTAATGCCCATCAGTTCTGCAATCTCTTTGGTGCTGTGGCCCATCAGGACCTGCAGTACCAGCGGCTCACGGTAGTCCTCATCGAGCCTGAATATCGCCCGTCGCATCTCGCTGAGATTGGCGTCCTCCTTCTCGGCCAGCATTGCCGACTGAGCGGGAGTCAGGCTGTCTATATCCACCGTTTCCAGGCGCTTCCTTTCGAAATACCTGGCGTTCTCACGGCGAACAATCGTCAACAACCACGGCTTTGCTGCGTTGTCCTCGCGCAGCGCATCCAGCGACTTCCAGGCTCTCAGCAACGCTTCCTGCACCACCTCTTCCGCGATACCGGGATCGCGGCACAACCATGCCGCATACCGGTACATGTCCGGATGGAACACGCTGACAACCCTTGCAAAACGTTGCTTGCGCTGTATTTCCACATTAATGCTGCTCATACGAAGTGACCCGACTCCCTCAGGTTTTATTACTTGTGGTTTGTTATTTTGTGATTCAGGCGTGGAAACACTACCGAAATACAGGGAAAATCCAACTTTTGGTCGGTAAGACATTGATATGAGTAGATTCCCGGTGGATTTGTTCCCCGCAACCCGCATGCGACGCACCCGCCGCAGCGATGCTTTGCGCAAATTAGTCGCCGAAAGCGAATTATGTCCGGCCGACCTGATTTATCCCGTATTTGTGCTGGACGGTGAAAATCGCAGCGAAGCGGTTGAATCAATGCCGGGCATTTCCAGGCACAGCATTGACGGTATCCTGCATGAAGCCGCTGAGGCCCATGCGCTGGGCATTCCGGCGCTGGCGCTCTTCCCGGTGGTAGACGCTGATAAGAAGAGTCTCAACGGTGAGGAATGCGCCAATCCGCAGGGCCTCGTGCAACGCACCGTTCGGGCGCTTAAAGAACAATTGCCCGAACTCGCAATCATCACGGACGTGGCGCTTGATCCTTACACCACGCACGGCCAGGACGGCATCATCGATGACAGCGGTTATGTGCTCAATGATGTAACGGTTGAAATGCTGGTGCGGCAAGCCGACTCGCATGCTGCTGCAGGGGCGGACATCGTCGCGCCATCAGACATGATGGATGGTCGCGTTGGTGCGATCCGCGATCAGCTGGAAGCCAGCGGACATTGCAATACCCTGATTCTCGCGTATGCAGCCAAATATGCTTCCTGTTTTTACGGGCCGTTTCGCGATGCGGTCGGCTCAGCTGTCAACCTTGCAGGTGGCGACAAAAGAAACTACCAGATGGATCCGGCCAACAGTGACGAAGCGCTGCGTGAGGTTGCGCTCGATCTCGGCGAGGGTGCCGACCTCGTGATGGTGAAACCTGCGATGCCCTACCTCGATGTCATCCGCCGCGTAAAAGATGAATTCGGCGTGCCCACGTTTGCCTACCAGGTCAGTGGCGAGTACGCGATGATCAAGGCAGCCGGTCAGAATGGCTGGCTTGATGAACGTGCAGCTGCGCTGGAATCATTGCTGTCGATAAAACGCGCCGGCGCGAATGCAATTCTCAGTTACTTTGCACTGCAAGCTGCGCGCTGGATGGCGGAGTAGTCCCGTCGCGCCGCAACTGGCATACTGCGGCGAGCAGTTCAATGGCTGTCACGGCCAGAACGTATAACAAGAAAGTTTCGCGATTGGGGATTGCGGCCTTTGCGAACGACGAAACACATAGTTCAAATTTTCGCATGGCGACCTTGCCATGTCCGCTAATGCCGTGGACCGTTATGGCGTAATGGGCTTCCCGGTGTCGCACAGCCGCTCTCCGATCATTCACCGCCTGTTTGCACTGCAAACCAATCAAAACATGCAGTACGAATTGCTGCAGGTAGCGCCCGACAAACTGGAAACCGCCGTCATGCAATTTCAGCGAACGGGCGGCAAAGGGCTGAATATAACGGTGCCGCACAAAAGAGCCGTTGCAGAAATGGTCGATGCCGCGAGCGAACGCGCGAACGTTGCCGGCGCGGTCAATACGCTGGTTTTTAAGGACGGCCATATTTATGGTGATAACACTGACGGTATCGGCTTACAGCTCGACCTTAAACTCAATCTCGGGCTAAAACTCGAAGATGCGAATATCCTTATACTCGGCGCCGGCGGCGCGACACGCGGAATTGTTGCACCGCTGCTCGAGGAAAAACCCGCTTCTCTGGTCATCGCAAATCGCACAGTTGCCAGAGCAGAGGCAATCGCTGAAATATTTTCTGCCAATGGGCCAGTGTCGGCCTGTAGTTTTTCTGACGTTAAGACGCTACCGATCTATGACCTGGTAATAAACGCCACGTCGGCAGGAGTCAAAGGTGAAATCCCACCGTACCCTGCGGCAGCGATAAGCGATCACACATTTTGCTATGACTTGTCTTATGGCCTCAATCCAACGCCGTTTTCGCAATGGGCGGCTGAACAGGGCGCCGCAAGGTCAGTAATGGGTTGGGGAATGCTGGTTGAGCAGGCGGCTGCATCGTTTCACATCTGGCGGGGTGTTCACCCGGATACCACCGCTGTCCTGAAACAGATTTCAATCAGCGCATAGTCACTAATTCTTCGGCACTGGTCGGGTGGATGGCGACCGTGTCATCAAACTGTTTTTTCGTCGCACCCATTTTTATGGCGACTGCGAAGCCCTGCATCATTTCGTCCGCACCATCACCAATGATGTGGCAACCGACAATTTTTTCATCGCTGCCCGTCGTCACCAACTTCATTGCCGTCTGGACTTTTTCTTCGCTGAACGCGTACATCATCGGCTTGAAGCGCGACTCATATACTTTAACGTCATCACCATACTCCGCTCGCGCCTCCGCTTCAGTCATGCCGATAGTAGCAATTGGCGGATGCGAAAAAATCACTGTGGGGATGAGATCGTAATTGAGGTGCCTGCCCTGCATACCTCCATAGAGACGATCAGCAAGTCGTCGACCGGCAGCAATCGCTACCGGTGTCAGCGCAGCGCGACCCGTCACATCACCCAGTGCAAATATGTGCTCCACATTGGTTTTTTGCCATTGGTCGGTTCGCACGAACCCGTAGCCATCATGCTCCACGCCGGCCGCCTCAAGCTCGAGAGTTTCCGTATTGGGCGCTCGTCCGACGGCCCAGACTACCGCGTCGAAATTACCGAATGACCTGCCGTCTTCGGCGAGCAGTCGCAGGCCTTCGGCAGTTTTCTCCAGCGTGTGTGGCACGACGCCGGTTTCCAGTGCAATGCCGCCCTGCTGCAGCGCCTGGTGTAATTCTTCGCGCAACATT